>JAFCFT010000001.1 GCA_017608505.1 Candidatus Parvarchaeota archaeon
TAAAAACAATTGGATGTCCACTTGGACATCACCTCCGACTTTTACTTATTAAATTTTACATAACTAAAAATAAGAAACTGGGAAAATAAAAACACAATTAATGTCACTTAACCGGTATGGAGAAAGATTATTAAAATTAAGAGAACTACATAAAAATGGTAAAAAGAGATATATTCAAATTTGTAAGGATTGTTCAGTCTATCCTAATTGGTGGGCAATATGGGTTTAAATAAATGGTTTAGATATCTTATCACTGCCTATTATATTATGTTTAAACCTAAGAAAGTTAACAACCCTATTCATATACAAATTGAACCAACAACACTTTGTAATTATGATTGTCTTTCGTGTCCTCGTAAAAATATTTATAAGAACTTTTTTAATATGGATGTTAATAAATTTAAGAAGATTATTGATGAAGTACGTCCTTTGAAAGTTACTCTTAATGGTCTTGGCGAACCTTTGCTTCATCCGAATTTTTACGAAATTGTTAAGTACATGAAGGATAATGGTATTTCGGTTAGGATTACTACTAATGGTTCCTTACTTACTAGTAGGGTTTCTAACGACTTAATTAGGCTTGGTGTTAACCTATTGAATGTTTCTCTAGATGCTGCAACTCAAGAAACTTATAATAAGGTTAGGTTCAAATATAATTTCGAAAAGATTAAGAAGAATATTATTAACTTACAAATGCTTAAAAGAAAGGCAAGATCTAAGTTACCTCATATTAGAACTAGTTTTGTTATCCAAAGAGAGAATTATAAAGAATTAAGTAAATTTATTTTATTGAATAAGGGACTTGGTGTTAGTGATGTTTTATTCCAACCTCTTGATTCCCATTTTGTTTCAGAGAGGAGAGGAAAACTTGTTGGTGATCTAAAAAGGGATGATTTATTAGGAGAACTTGTGCGTGCACACAAGTTAAGCAAAAAAGAAGGGATTAAAACAAATCTTTCTGAGATCTTAAGAGATTTTGATGCTTATTGGAATAATTATCTAGGAAAGGAATCTTTTGCCAATACTTGTCTTAAACCATGGTTTTCTGTTTATGTTACTGTCTATGGTGATATAAAAATTTGTTGTAGCTTAGTTTCAAAGGAAGGGACAATGGGCAATATATTTAATGAGTCATTTTTTGACATATGGTATAGTAAAAAATATCAAAATATTCGTAATATATTCAAAAAAGGCAAAAGGCCTTATCTATCTTGTAAACATTGTGTTGCAGCAAGATTATTTAATATCAAACGATTTTAGTTCTCTAATTGTTAAAAGAATAGTAAATACAAATATAATTATTGTCAAAACATTAAAAAATTGATACAGCCCTTCTAATTCATAATATATTGTATATTCAGTCTCATTTACATTTTCTATTTCATAAGCGTTTGCAAAACCATCAACTACATATGGTTTTTTACCATTTAAAAGCCAGTGTTGATTATATGTATCTGTGAAGATAAGATATTTAGAATTATTGTTGATGCCTTTTATTCTGTACTCTGTTTGTGATATTTTAGAATAATTTACAAAATATATTTCTGAATTTAAATCTTTTAAATTTATTCCTGGGTTGCATAGTGTTATATTATTTATTTGTTCAATTGAACAATTAATCAAATCTTTTTCATTGATTTCATTTTCAAATTCCTTACTAAAAATCCAAAGTATGGTTTTATTTTTGAATTCAATTTTGGTTTTATTAAAAACTTTTTCAGGAATTACTACGATTGTGTCTATTACTATTCTTTTTCCTAAATTCCTTATTTTTAAATTTTGGGCCCCATATGCTTTATTTTCAAAAATTTTAACCCAATATGTGTTAAGTTGCCTGTTGGCTGATGTATAATTCCTTTTAAGTCCTAGTATTTCAGATTCAAAGCTATAATCTCCTATAATCCTTAAGAATATCAAATATTTTTCATTTGTTTTGAAGTTAATTGGGATGTTGATTGTTTTATTACCATGTGTGTAAAGACTTTCTTTATTTAAGAATCTCGCCCCCTTCATTGTTTCTGGCACATGGTTATCATAAAAATACCAATCGTCTATTTCTCTCGACACTCTTAAGTCTTTAATATTCTGTGTGTAATTAGCACTTAAGTAATCAAGCACCATATCGTTTAGATTTTCGTTGTATGCTATTATTGGTTCGTCATGATTTATGTTTTGGTTTACAAATCTTAGAATAGGATTCTTTACGCCTAACTTTAATAGTTTTTCATAAATTGTGTAATCTCCGAAGACCTGGTATATCTTGTTTGTTGCATATATTCTCATTTGTTTAAATTCTGTATTGTTTAATATTGTTACACCATCGAAACTTAAGGTTTCTCTATAAACATTGGATTTTACTTTTGGAACTTCACTCTTAATGTTTTTATCAATTATTATGTATCTTACGTTCTCTTTTTTAAGGAATAAATCTTGTAGATCTACGTTCTCGCTGCTTAGGACATACGTGTTGATTTCTTTTGATGGTGTTTGTGTTCCATATCCAAAGGCTATTATTATTGGTTTGCTTAATTTATAAAATACTTCTGGAAAGCTTCCTGCAGTTGGGTTATCTTTGTATTTATACCACGTGTATGTTCCCATATTCGCATTTATTGGCAAGTAATATATTCTATAGTCTAGTTCATCACTGATAATATCTTGAATCCTTGATATATATTCTGGGGAGTTAACGGGCGTTAATTGTCCTCCTGCATCTCCTGTAAAGAATGGTATGTTGTATATAATTAGTATTGATAAGATTAGTGCTCGAAGTGCCTTTTTCTTTTGTATTAATTGTGGTATTAAAATACTATATGAAGTGAGAATTATGATTGTTAATTTTGTAGGGTCTCTGAATATCCTTAGTGGGTAAACCCAAACAAATAGTATTTCGTTTATTATTCCTAGTGGTGGGTTTGCTCCTTTTGATAAGAATATTCCTACCAATAGAATGATGAACCAAAAGAAATTCTTTTTAGTCCTGATTAAAAGGATAGATGCGACGGATAGGATAATATATGCATAGCCGTAAATGGATACTTGATCTAACAGGATTTTAACCGTCTTCGATTCACCACATCCTCTTAGTGTTATTATGTTGGGTATGTTTGCGTTTCTTCCATGAAATATTAGTCCACTTAAGGTGTCATATCTTTCGATTGTATAAAATGTTTTAAAGATGCTGTCTAACCACATGTATTGGAATATTGTGAATATTAAAATGAAGAAGATTGGTGTCAAATTAAAGATTTCTTTCCATTTTCTTTTTATTAACTTATAAGTAATATCAATAAGAATTATTATCAATCCCGCAACAACTATGTGTGGTGTTTGCGGGAACGTGATGTATATTAATAGGCCACATATTAATGCGTGTTTTTTACTTTTCAGGCCACAATGATAAAACAATATTATATATGGAAGAAGGGCGTAACCAAATACGTGTCCTGGTTGTCCTAATCTAAAAATGGCAAATAAGCTAACTGTGTATACGAATCCTGATATTATCGCTTGACTCTTGTTCTTAAATAAGCGTTTATATAAGATGTACATTCCTAAGAAAGGCGCTATTACTGATATCGTTATGTAATATAATTTTTGAAAAATTTCTCCAGATGAATGTCTTAATAGCCATGTGAAAAATGATGTTCTCAAGAATTTGTTTGGTTCTCCTAACGAGTAATATTCATTCCAGCTTTGAATATATAATTTACTTGATTCAATATTGTTGAAAAATCCAAATACCTCTCCAAAGTTTATTATTCCTTTTTGAAGTATGAAATTATGCGAGAATGCGATTATAAGAAATAATAGTATCAATAACTCCTTTTTCATTAACTGTTTTATAACTAATAAAACTTATAAATGTATGCCTTGCTTTTTCTTAAATGATGAAACTTAGTATAATAATTCCTGCTTATAATGAAGAAACCAACATTGTTAATACTATTAAGGAGACCTTAAGAACTGTTTCTAAATTTCACAAAGATTTTGAAATATTAGTTATTGATGATGGCAGCAAAGATAAAACATATTCTCTTGCAAAATCAGTTAAAGATAAAAGAGTACGTGTTAAGAAGAAACCAAATACTGGCAAAGGTGGCGCTTGGAAATACGGTTTCAAATTTGCAAAGGGTGACTTTATTACATTCATTGATGCTGATCTTGACTTGCATCCACGTCAAATTAAGCGCTTCCTAGAAATTCAAAGAAATACTGGTGCTGACGTTGTTGTTGGCTCTAAAAGACATCCTGAATCCAAGCTTGTATATCCTTGGCATAGGAAGTTGTTAAGTCAAGGTTTTTATTACTTTCAGAAATTATTATTTGGTTTGCCTGTAAAAGATACCCAAGCAGGCTTGAAATTATTTCGCAAAGAAGTTTTAGAAAAGGTCTTTGCTAAGTCCCTTGTTAAACGTTATGCTGCGGATCTTGAATTTCTTGTTAATGCTCACCGTTTGGGCTACAAAATTGTTGAGGCACCTATTGAAATAAATTTTCAAAGATTTGCTAGCAGAATTAAATTAAAAGATATTTATTACATGTTTATGGATACTTTAGGAATTTTTTATAGGCTTCATTTTTTACATTATTATGATAAGTGAGAATAAATGAAAATTTTAATGTTAAGTTGGCGTGATATTAAACATCCTTTTAAAGGTGGTGCGGAAGTCTACACTTATGAAATTCTTAAAAGATTAGTAAAAAGAGGGCATCAAGTAACTTGGTTTGCTTCATCTTGGTCCGGATGTGAATGCAAGGAAGAGACACTTAATGGTATTAAAATAATAAGGGATGGTTCTAAATTTTCTGTTTATTGGAAGGCTTACAAATATTATAAAAATAAGTTTAAAGGTAAATTTGACATTGTTATTGACCAAATTAACACTATCCCTTTTTTTACTCCCTTATATGTTAAAGAGAAAAAAATTGCTTTGATTTTTCAGTTAGCAAGGGATGTGTGGTTTAGTGAAACAAGATTCCCTATAAACATTTTGGGATATTTATTGGAGCCACTATATTTAAGACTTTACAAAAACCAAAAAATTATAACGATATCTAGGAGCACCAAAAAAGATCTGAATAATTTAGGCATTAATAACATAAAGATTGTGCAAGTAGGTTTATCGATAAACCGCCTCAGAAGAGTACCTAAAAAAGAAAAAAATTTAACAATAATATATGTTGGCAGACTTAAGAAGTCAAAAAGAGTTCAAGATGTAATTAAAGCTTTTAAGATAGTAAAAACAAAAATTAAAAATTCAAAATTGTGGATTGTTGGTACAGGTACATATAAAACCAAATTAAAAAAATTAGTTAGGAAATTTAATTTACAAGACTCTGTTACTTTTTTTGGTTTTGTTGATGAAAAAAACAAAAAGGAATTAATGAGTAGAGCACACTTTATTTGTGTTACTTCTAAAAGGGAAGGTTGGGGAATGATTGTTACAGAAGCAAATGCCCGTGGCACTCCTGCAATTGTATATAATTCTTCTGGTTTAAGAGATGCTGTTAAAGATGGTTTTAATGGTGTTGTTATAGAGAAAAACAATCCTGATTTTTTAAGTGATTGTATAATGAAAATTTACTCTAATAGTAAAAGATATAAAGCTATTTGTAAGAATAGTTTAATAAATGCAAAAAGATTTGATTGGAATAAAACTACAGATTTATTTGAAAAGTGCTTGAGGAGTAGATAAAAATGAAAAACCCTTTAGTAAGTGTTATAATCCCAACACTAAATTCTGAAAAATTAATTCTTAATTGTTTAAAATCGATTAAAAACCAAACTTATAAGAATATTGAGATAATTGTTGTTGATGGGCATTCTAAAGATAGGACTGTTGATATTGCTAAAAGATACGCGAAAGTATATATTTATGGACCAGATCAATCAAAAGAAAGAGTTTTTGGTGGTCCTTACCAGAGAAATTATGGTGTTTCAAAAGCAAAGGGTAAATATATTTATTATGTTGATTCTGATATGGAATTAACGCCAAATGTAATTAAAGATTGTGTTTATTTAATAAATAAAAAGAATGCTGATGCAGTAATCGTCCCTGAGGAATCGTTTGGTAAAAGTTTTTGGGCTAAGTGTAAATGGTTAGAAAGAAGATGCTATTGGGGTGATGATTTGATTGAAGCTCCAAGATTTATTAAGAGGGATGTTTGGAATAAATTAGGTGGTTTAGATGTCAAATTAGGTGGAGGTGACGATTGGGATTTCCACAGGAGATTAAAATTGAATGGTTATAAAATAGTAAGGACTAAAGAACTTGTAATGCATAATGAAGGTGAATTAACTTTAAGAAAATTATTTAAAAAGAAATTTATCTATGGTAAAACAGTTACTAATTATTTTAAAAAGCATAAAGATAAAAGTACAAATATTAAACAATTTACTATCTTTAGAAAAGCTTACTTTAAAAATTTGAAACTCTTTTTAAAACATCCAATACTTTCTATTGGTTTTTTAATTATGAGGTTTACTGAATATTTCGCTGCATTGTCAGGGATAATTTATTCAAAATTTCATAAGACTACTGCGGTGATTAAATGAGAATTGCAATAATGTTGGATAGACTATCACAGGGAGGATATGCAAAAGCAGCTTGCGAAGAAGTTAGAAATTTAAATAAAATGGGGCATAAAGCTGAATTATTAATAATCATGCGTGAAAAATATGATGAGTATCGATTTAATGATTTTCTTAAAGGAATAAAAGTGCGTTTTTTATCAGACTATTTTCCAAAAATTTTTAGAAAGTCATTTAAGTTCCCCTTTTTTTCGTTTTTTTCACTTTTTCATTTAACAAGTTCGTTAGTAGTCCACAAATCTCTAAAGAAAAACGAATTCGACATAATAGTCGCACATGGTACTTACACATATTTTGCAGTACATGCAATATATAAAAAATTAGGGATTCCATATGTTTTATTCATTTGGGACCCTATAAGTTATATTTTACCAAAAGCGTACAAAAAAGGAAGTGTGTTGAGATTTGTGTTGCCTATATTAACTTTTTTTGGAAAAAAATTAGATAAAAAAATAATAAAGGATTCTCTAGGCATTATTACTTGTTCAAAGGTCCATATGAATTTTTTCAAGCAATTATCT
This sequence comes from Candidatus Parvarchaeota archaeon, assembly GCA_017608505.1. Classification (GTDB taxonomy): domain Archaea; phylum Nanobdellota; class Nanobdellia; order WJKC01; family WJKC01; genus JAFCFT01. The sequence goes on from JAFCFT010000001.1 coordinate 7,117, forward strand.
AAAAATAAAGTGTATGTTTCTTATCCTGGCTGTTTTCCAATGAGTAAAATAACTCCACCTGGAGATTACATACTTGCGGTTACTAAATGGGATATAGGGAAAAGACCAGATATAATTCTTGATGCTTATAAATTACTACCTAAAAAACTTAAATTAATTGTTGCTGGATTTTGGGTTAGAAAATCAGTAAAAGACGATTTTCTTAAAAAAGTAAATGACTATGGTTTATCAGATTGGGTTGAAGTACAAGGACCAGCTGACAAGAAAAAATTAAGGGAGTTGTATTCTAATGCAAGAATATTAATACATCCTTTATTCGAGGCTTTTGGGATGATTTGTTTAGAGGCGGCTGAATGTGGTTGTTCTTTTATAATACCTAAGGGTTCTGGTGTTAATGACATATTCAGTAGTGATGAAGCTTTTTTTCCTAAGGAACATGATGTGATTTCATATGCCAAATATTTATCTATGGTTATAAATAATAAAAAATTAGCAGAAGTTATGGGTAAAAGAGCATGGCATAAATCGAAAAAATATACATGGATGGAACATACAAAATCTTTATTAAAGTGTGTAAATAGTGTATTAAAATGCACAAGAAAAAGATAAGAATCTTAGTGTTGTCCTGGCATCCAGAATCTAGAAATTTAATTGCAGGTGGTTTTGTTAAAGCACAAGAAATACTAAAAAGGCGTCCAAAAAATGTTAAAGTATTATTAATTGACAAAAAAGGTTCTCTATTAAGATGTGATAAGAGAATTGAGTACTCAATTCCAAGAGGAATAATAAAAATTAGAGATAGGTCATTTATCTTGGGAAGAGTTTTAGAATGGTTCTACGTTTTTTTATATTTGCTTTATAAGCAAATTTCATTAAATAAATATTATGATGTTGTATATATTCCAACAGCCGAATTAACTTTTTTAACTCTGTCTGCTGTTATTTCTAAGTTGTTTACAAGAAAAAAAATTATTGCAGATATTCTAAATATTAAAATATTTGGTGGTAATGTTATTGGTTTTTACCGCATTTTAAGATCAAGAGGATATTCTACTTTTTCTTCTTTAGTTGGTTCTATTGGTACTTTTATTTCAAGAAAATTACTAATATGGTCTATAAATAACGCGGATAAAGTTTTAACGATCAGTAAAGATTTAAAAAAAGATTTAACGCGTTATGGCGTGAAAAAAAATATATCAGTCATCCCTGTTGGGATAGACATTGCTCTGTATAAAAAAATTAAAAAGCAAAAAAAAATATACGACGCAATTTTTATTGGCAGGCATACTCCTGAAAAAGGCATATTTGATTTAATTGATGTCTGGAAACTTGTTGTTAAAAAGAAAAAAGATGCTAAGTTAGTTATGGCTGGTTTATGCGATAGTGTTACAAAAGATAAATTAAAAAGGCTTATTAAAAAAAATAAATTGGAAGATAATGTCTTTTTGATGGGCGAAGTTACCGAATCAAGTAAAATTAAACTTCTCAAACAAAGCAAAACACTTTTATTTTTAAGCCACATAGAAGGTTGGGGAATCGTTCCATTTGAAGGTCTTGCTTGTGGGCTTCCAGTAATTGCCTATAATCTTCCAGTTTATAAAGAGACAATTAAAGAGTGTAAGTCCGTCTTTCTTTTTAAAAAAAAGGATTATGCAAATATTTCTAAAAAAGTAGTTAATTTATCAAAAAAATATTCGAAATATAGATTTGAAAGTATCTCTTATGTTAAAACTTATTCATGGGATAAAATTAGTGTAAAACAATATTCAGTAATGACTTGTGATTTTAAATGATTATGGTCTGTTATGAATCAAGATCAACATTAGAAAATTAAGATTCTAATTACATGCTCAATTATTAAATTTTTTTTGCCGAGATAATGATTCCAGCATCTAAAATTCTAAACCTGTGGAATATCGAGTCAAGCAGTATTATAATACCTAATAGCGTTAAATGATTATCAAAAAATGAATTGCCTCCAAATATTGCAACACCTTCATTTTTAGTTATTTTGAAATTATTCCGTTTTAGTAAACTGACTAGTTCTTTATTAGACATTACAGATATATGTCCTTCTTCGTCCCATACCTCTTTAGTGATGTTCTTTCCCAAGCGATAAAATTCGTATGCTCTATATTTGTCAATGTTAATTATCTTGTTTAGTTTAAGTTTCTCTATTAATTGGTTTTTATTTGGTGTGGTGATTATTAGCGTACCGCCTTTTTTTAATTTTAAATAGCACTGTTTTATGAGTTTTTCTGGATCCTTAATATGTTCGATAACCTCTGAACACAGTATTACATCAAAAAAACAATTCTTGTAAGGAAGTTTTTTATTTAAATCTCCAACTTTAAATTTTACATTTTTAAAATTTCTAAATCTTGCTAGCTCTTTTGCTCTCTTTATTGCATTTTTTGAAATATCGATTCCATAAAAATCTATATTTTTATTGTTCAAGCCAAGCATGAAAATATCTGTTCCTATATAGCAACCCATATCTAAAACTTTAATTTTTTTCTTGTTTTCGATTGTTTTATCAAATATGTCTTTAATTTTTCTTTTTAATCTATTTGTAAAATAAATTTCTGATACTGTTCTGTAAAAACTTGTTCCTTCGCATATTTTATTATAATCTAACATTTTAATACCTCCTTAAACATTTTATTGAATCCCTTTGCCGTGTTACTAACAGAAAAATTATTTTCAACGAATTTCCTTCCATATATGCCTTTCTTAATAATAAATTTATAATCCTTTCTCCATTTATTATAAACATATTGGATTTTGTTAGCTAATTCTTTAGCATTTAATTCTTTTAGAAACCACCCATTTTTCCCATTTAAGATTAATTTATTTGGTCCAGGAATATTTGAGCTAATTACTGGTAATCCGCAGGAGTTTGCTTCTGTTATAATTAAGCCGAATGTTTCTTGCCTAGAAGGTGCCAATAATACATCATTGTTCTGATATATTTTAACAATATCATCTACGAATCCTAAATAATTAACTTTGTCATTTTTGGCAAGCTCTTCAACCAATCTTCTTTTTTCACCCGATCCAACAATATTAAATTCAACTTTTGCTTCTGGATTTTCTTCTAAAAATCTTTTAATGCCCTCCACTAATATGTCAACTCCTTTTTGTTCAGCAAGTCTTCCAACGAATAGAAATTTTAGTCTTGAAGTTTTTTTAAATTTTTTCAATTTAAAATCGTCTGTATTACTTCCTGAAGGAATGTAGTATACTTTTTTAATACCCCATTTTTTCATAATATTTTTGTCCTTATCATTTAAAACATGAATTGCATCAAATTTTTTAAGCACCCTTTTTGTAATTAATTTGACGTATGTATTGTGAATTTTGTTTTCAAAGAAGAGTGGGGCATGGATACCACATATCATTGGTTTTTTTACTTTTCTTTTAACGAGATACATTAATATATCTTGGAATATAAACGAGAAATTAAAATACAAAAGATCATACTCTTTAAAGATATTTGCTATTTCTTTGATATTGTGTACTTTTGGTAGCAATATATTATTCCTAACAAATTCATTGATTCTGTAATGTTTTACATTTTTTATTTTTCCTTTAACTTCTTTATCACTCCATCTTTTAATAGGGATGAAATTTGTGTCGATTATGTCTATTTGCATATTATATTTATTGATTAAAATATTTGACAGTTCTGAAAACCAATTTTCACACCCGCCACCATAGTTTAATGACATAGGTGTATAAAATATGGCTTTCATTTTTCACCACCTGTTTTAAATATTCTGCTGATTATATTTTTTTTCATTTAAATGAATGTTTATATGCTCTTTAACAATGAAATTTTTTAATATTTTTGATTTTTTGCTATTTAAAATTTTTTAAAAAGTTTTAAGCTAATAAAAAAGAAAAGACTTTAAATAGAATTTATTGTTGCGGGTTTTAGAAATTTATATAAGGTTTTTGAAGAATTAAACATATTCGACGCTAGTAAAAAAATTTGGCCTGATGTATTATGCATAAAAAAAATTTAGAACTGTTTGTATTATGTTTCTTTGTTATTATCCTATATTTTAATAAAATTTATTTTAATTTAGAACCTATTACGTGGGGCGATTGGTCTTTTGGATTTAATAACAAACTAAAGGATTATTTTAGAATGCCATCTGCATGGGATAATTCTGTGAATGGAGGTTATCCTACATTTATTAATTTGTATTATTATCCCATGTTTTTTTTATTTTCACTAATAGGACTTCTAGGATTTGATTCATCAGTAACTACTCGTTTATTTTTTTATTGGCCATACCCTATTGTATCTATAATTTCAATGTATGTTTTTTCCTATTATTTTTTTAAAAATAGAAAAGTAAGTTTTATTGCATCCTTTATTTATTCTATTAATCCTTATTCTTTAGTATTCTTGTCCGGAGGACATATGACTGTTGGGATGGGAAATGCTTATGCGCCTTTGATTTTGTATTTTTTTATAAAAAGTATTAGAGAAATTAAATTAAAATATGTAATCATCTCCGGATTGCTTTCAGAATTCGTTTTTATTTACGAACCAAGAATATTCTTTTTAATATTTTTGTTTCTTTTATTACCATTTTGTTTATTTTATTCAATAAATAAAAAATTTAATTTAAAAAAATTATTTTTTAATACTAAAGTTCTAGTTGGGATCATATTTATTTTATTATTAACTAATTTTTATTGGATTTTGCCCCTCATAAGATTTGGTCAAGCGGAATTATTTAATTTTCCAGAGGGTTATAAACAACCCACATGGGTAAGTGCTTTAAGTTATTCTAATTTTTACAATATGTTTTTCTTTGTATCAGAATTTTGGTTGTCTAATAATTGGTGGGGTGTTTTTAGTGAGAGATCATTACCAATAATTTATGTTATGTCTCCTATTTTTTTAATAATGCCTGTTTTATTATTTCTTCCTATTTATAAAATGAAAGATAAAAAAATAATATTTTTAACTATTCTATTGTTAATTTCTTTTTTTTTGGTGATTGCAGCAAATTCACCCCTAAAATTTTTATACATTCTCTTATTTTTGTTTCTTCCCGGATTTAACATGTTTAGAGACCCTTCTAAATTTTATTTAGTATATAATTTTGCTGGTTCCATATTGATTGGTTTTGGTGTTATGATTCTTTTTAAATTTTTAAAAAGAAAATTAAATATCAAAAAATTTGGTTTTTTGTTTAACAACTATCATATACTTTGGATTATGTTGTATATAGTTATGTTGTTGCCAGCTACATTAGAATTACCTTACGGAATGTTTAGTACACATCCATATTCTACAGAAAAAATTAATATGAAAAATTGGTTGTTAAATAATTCAGCTCCTCATTATAAGACTCTATGGGTTCCTGATTATCAACATTTTATTATGCATGATTCTTTACATCCTGAAATCTCTCTAAGATCATATAGTTATTTTGGAGAATATATTAAAAGAAATATTGAAAATATTACTATGTTTGGCAAATTACTTTCACCATTAAATGTCAGATACATTTTTTTAAGTCCTGACGAAGACGATTATCAATATTCTAATATGAAAAAAAATGATTTTTTAAAAATATTAGAAAAAGATTCGAGTATTCAAAAAATAAATGATAACATCTTTGAAAATAAATACGCCTTTGATTTATTGTCGCTAAAACCAAACGCATTTTATCTAATTGGTGATTTAGGGTCATATATTAAATTATTAAATAAAACAAAATTAAATAATAATGTTGTTATTTTTTTTGGAGAAACTGATTTTGTAAATACGGATACTAATGTAGATTATTACATAATCGATAATTCTTCTTGGAGTGCTGACGATTTAATTCTTTCATTAGTTAATGATAGTTATAAAACGTACTTTTGGAATTTGGCTGGTTATTTAACAAGGAACAATAATATTTTATATAAGGATTTTTACCCTGATGCAAATTATATTTATGGACAATTTTCAAAACATGGCTTGACCAAACATGTTGGAAAAACTATATTGAGTATTAAGCATTATGTAAATTCTTCTGGAGTTTATCAAATATGGATTCGCGGATTCTCAGGCATAAATAGGGGCACGATATCTTTTAATGACGCTAAAATTGTTTTTAATTCTTCATTAAACAAACTAAAATGGTTTTATTTGACTAAAGTTACATTGAATAAGGGTGAAAGTTTTCAATTAAACTTAGAACTTCAAGGGATTCTTGATCTAGATAGTGTAGCGATAGTTCCTGAAAATATTGTTGAAAATATAAAATCTAAAATAAAACAAAAAATAATTAATCTTTCTGAATTCGATAATCTATCAAATGAGAATGATGTAATTTCTAAATTAAAATGGTATTATATTTCACCTTCTGAATATAAATTTATAATTGAAAATGCAAGTAGTAAATTAATTTTAATATTCGGTAATAATTATAATCCTTATTGGCGAATGTTGATAAATAATGAAACATATCCTTCAATAAAGTGTTATTACACCCTTAATTGCTTTCCAATTAATATAAGTAGCTCTTACTTAGAAGGGAGAATTTATTTTTTACCTCAAAGTTATGTTGATTTAGGATTCCTGATTTCCATAGTTTCATTTATTGTGTTGCTTGGTCTTCTGGTTATTTTATAAAAGTTTTTTGTATATTTCAAAAATTTTATCAGCAGTATATTCTATTGTATATTTTTTTAATAATTTTTTAGCTTCAACGACCAACTTTTTCCCAAGCTGTTCGTTTTCTAATAATTTTAATATTTTATTAGATAGATCATTCACGCTGTCGTATTTAAATAATAAAGCGGTTTTGTTATTAAAAAACCCATTTGTATAGAAACTCTTAGGAATTATTATTGGTGTATTATTGGCTATTGCTTCAAAGCCAACTTTGTTTGGTTGAGATATTCCTGGATCACACAGGGCAAATGCTTTTTGCAAATTTTCAAAAACTTTGTTTCTTGGCAAACCCCCTTTAAATTCAACATATTTGGTTAATCCTAATTTTTTTGTTATATTCAATAATTCTTGTTTGTAAGGACCCTCCCCTATTATTACAACTTTTATTTTCTTTTTTATTTTGCTATTTACTATTTGTAATGACTTTATTAACATTTGAAAATTTCTTTCTTTAACTAAAACTCCCACTGCGCAGATGTGTCTTGATTTTTTCTTTTTTATTCTTCCTGAATTTTTAATTAAGGAATTAGTTATTGTAGGAGATAAAACAATAATTTTATTTTTTGGAATGTTCATCTTTTGGGATACTATCTCTTTCATAAATGGATTATATAAAATTACAATATTCGCATTTTTGACAGTTCTTTTATAAAGATAGTATAACATGAAATTTTTAATTTTGTAACTAATCTTTTTTGTTTTTTGCAATAGTGGCATTCTAGGTCCATATTGTGGACCCATTACTGTAGATATTTTTGTTTTGAATATAGATAGCAGGTCAAAAGTTCTTGTAAAACATAAAGGACCTATTCTATGGTATATTTTTATTTTTTCTTTTTTAATAATCTTCTTTGCTATATAGTATGCTTTTATGTTAAACCACAGTCTTTGGAAAATATTTGGGTCTCGAATATACTTATTAAATATTTTATAAATTTTCCAATTATTTTTGCCTTTAATTGCGGTGTACCCTGCTATTACATATGGTTTTACTCCTTTTTTTTCTAGTCTACTAATTAGCTCGAAGCAAGTTCTTCCTTCAGAGTCGTGTATATCGTCCCTATTATGTAGCAAGTAGTTACCAACAAAGAGTACTTTCATAAAGATTACCTCTTATGTTAAGAATTCTTTTATACACTCACAGATAAATAAGCATTCCTCTTTTTTTAATTCAGGAAACATTGGTAAAGATAAAATTTTCTTAGACAAGTCTTCTGTTATTCTATAACTTTTATTATTAAATTCTTTATAAGCGTCTTGTAAGTGTATTGGAATGGGATAATGTATTCCGGTAGATACTCCTTTATTTTGAAGGTATTTTTGGAGTTCATCTCTATTATTGCACTGTATTACATATAAATGATAAACATGTTCTGAATCTTTATGTTCGAATGGTGTTTTAATAGTATTAATTTCTTTTAGGAGCTTAGTATACATTTTAGCATTTTCTCTTCTTTTTTCATTCCATTTATCCAAATATTTTAATTTAACATCTAAAATTGCTGCTTGCAGAGTGTCAAGTCTACTATTTGTGCCTTTAATTATATGATGATATTTTATTTTTTGACCATAGTTTCTAAGCAATTCTATTTTTTCAGCTAGTTCTTCATTATTTGTTGTCACAGCACCACCGTCTCCATACGCTCCCAAGTTTTTCCCGGGATAAAAACTAAAACACGCTATGTCCCCAATACTTCCCACTTTTTTGCCTTTATATTTTGCTCCATGTGCCTGGCAAGCGTCTTCAATAACAAATAAATCATTTTCTTTCGCAATTTCTAAAATTTCATCCATTCGCGCAGGTTGACCATACAAATGTACTGGAAGGATGGCTTTTGTTTTATCCGTTATTGCTTCTTTGATTTTTGAAACATCTATATTATAATCTTTTGGATCTACATCTACGAATACTGGTTTTGCACCACATGCTGAAATTGCCAAGGCCGTTGCTATATACGAATTCGGAGGAGTAATTACTTCATCTCCTTTGCCAATTCTTATTGCTTTTAATGCAAGAGTTAATGCGTCTGTGCCGGATCCAACTCCTATACAGTATTTTGTATTACAAAGTTTTGCAAAATTTTTCTCAAAATTAAATACCTCTGGTCCAAGAATAAAACTTGTGCTATCAATTACTGATTGGATTGCGCTATTAACTTCTTCTTTAATTGATATATATTGTCTTTTTAGATCAACAAAATTAATTTTCATAGTTAATATTCTTTTATTCTATTTTCAAGCCATCTTTCTTTAGGTACATTTTTTATTTTTCTTGCTGGATTCCCAACCCACACTTCTCTATCAGGAACATCTTTTGTAACAACAGCCCCAGCACCAATGACAGCATCTAAGCCTATGGTTATAGCAGATAAGATAGACGCATTTGAGCCTATTGTTGCTCCGTCTTTAACAGTTGCACCTTTGTATACGTATTCTACAGTATCCATATATTTATCATTCATAGTACATACTTCTGGTCCAAAAAACACATATCTTCCTATTTTTAAATTTCCTGTTAAGTGACAAGCAGTTTGTATTTTTGTATGATCCATTATCTCTGTTTCATATTCTATTGTTGTTCCTCTTCCAATTATTACATAATCATGTATGTTACATTTTTCCCTTATTGACGCTAAGTCCCCAATAAAACATTTATTCCCTATTTTAGTTCCTCCATAGATTATTGATCCTGTTCCTATTAAAGTTCCATATCCAATTTCCGCAATTAAGAGTTTCTTAGAAGCTTTTCTTGAACTAATCGGACTAGACCTCGGTTGTTTTCCGATGACCACATTATCTTGGACTTCTATGTCCTCCTTCAAAATAGTTTCTTCTTTTATAACTATATTATTTCCTAAATAACAATTATCTCCAATTATCGCTTTTCTTTCAATAACTACATTAAAACCAAATTTGACATTTTCTCCTATCTGCGCGTCTTTATGTATTGCTATGTTTTTGGCAGGTATTATTTTATACTCATCAAATTCCATTTTATAATCGGATAAGTATATTCATTTATAAGTTTTATTGTTGTAAAGTTTCTAAAGCTTATAATCTAATGACTTTATTTCGATATATTTACCATTACTTTTTAATGATTTCTGCGCAGATTCTAATATATTAGTTATTAATAACCCTTCTAGTGCATCTGTTTTTGGTTGTTTATCATTTATTAAGCAATCTAGAAAATGTTTACACTCTTCTTTTAGCGGTTCTTTTATAGGCACCTTGGGTATTATTATGTCCCCATCTCTTATGCTAATCTGAAATTCACCAAAGTCTGGACATACTTGATTTCCTGATTTAATTACTCCTTTATCAAATATTTTTATAGGTTCTGATTTATTAATGTCATTAAAGACAACCATCTTTTTATCTCCTACAAAAGTAGTTTCCCTAATCTTTAGAGGACCCAACCAACTAGCGTTAATATTCATTTTAACTTTGTTCGGATAATACAATGTCAAAAAAACCACATCTTCAATACCTTTTTGTAGATAATCTTCTCCTTGCGCGATAACACCTATTGGATTCTTTTTGAAGACATATTGAAATATAGTAATGTCATGTATTGCAAGGTCCCACATTGCGTTGACATCTTTTCTAATAGGCCCGAGGCCCATTCTAGTGGAGTAAGCGTAATACATTTTTCCTAGTTTGTTCTTGTTAACAAGTTCTCTAAGATACTCTACAGCGGGGTTGTATTCAAAAATATGGCCGACCATTACTTTTTTGTTTTTTTCTTTAGCTAATTTAATTATTTCAATACCATCTTTGATACATGTAACAAAAGGTTTTTCAACTAATACATTTTTATTATGTTCTAATGATTCCCTAATCAATTTGTAATGTGTTGTTGCAGGCGTAGCGATTAACACTCCATCTATAGCTTTATCATTAAGTATTTTGTGATAATCCAACACCGGCTTAACATTATAAGTCTCACTAATATTTTTGCATTTGTCAATATCCAAGTCACAACAATATATCAATTCCGCTTCTGGCAATTCATTTAGAACTCTTACATAATTTGGACCCCAACGTCCGCAACCGATAATTCCAAGTTTTACCATTTTAAGAATTTAAGCTTATCTTTTATTCTTAAATTTTGCGCTTTTAATTAAAGTACCAATAATGAGTAACATGTATGCAATGAATAATGTGTAATTGGTAAAATACCTTAATTTAAACGATTTAATTACAAATATTGCTCCTAAAGGTATTAAGTGTATATAAACAATAATTAATGCTATTGTTAAACACCATTTTTCAAGATGTTTAATGGATAGAATTCTTTTGTAATATAAAAAAATCTTTGATTTTTCAAATTCTTTAATTATCATTTTTTCTTGATTGTTAAAACTCTTTTTAAATTTTAATTTATATATGTTAAGTCTTTTATTTTTTGAGCATAGCCAAATAAGAATATATAAAGTAAAAATTTTGAAAATAATTTTAGTTATAATTATTGTTTGAATAATCTCTTTATGTAAGAAAATAATTAGTAAGATTAAAAGAGTGAACAATGAAAGTATAATATGTGTATAATATGTTTCTTGTTTTTTGTAAATAATACTGACTGTAAAATTTCCCGTTTTATTAATGTAATATGTGTTAGCAAAGCCATTAACTTTGTAGTGTTCGAAAGTTGTTCTGTCTGATTCAGCAATCCAAGCAGAATCATAAGAACTTGAGAATACAAGGAAGAAGGGTTTGCTAGAATTAACATTAACTATATAATTTGTTGGATTTAATTTAGAAAACGAAATGTGTGGTCCATATTGTTTTGTGCTTTCTTCTTTATGTTTAGTTAGTATAATGTTGTGTATTTTAGCATATGTTGTTGCATTGAATTCTAAAGAGGATATGTTAAATTCTCCAAGAGAGATAATGGCTGGTTTGCTTGAGTTAATGAATATAGATCTATTTTGATTGTTCAATGAAATGTTGATAAGGCCTGTGCCAGATACAGAAAGGCTGATATTGTAAATATCATTTTTAATGTTTGTCTTTTTATAATAATGATTTAAGAGCAATTCTTTTGGATAGAATGTTGCATTGCGAATCCAAAATGAGTAAAAATTGTTAGGAGCGTCAACTATCCACCATTTATGCAAGTAAAAATAGATTGCGTCAATGTCGTTTAATGATTTATTTAGTAAGTTAGCATACTCGCTGATGTTTATTGTGATTGTGCTGTAACCTGTAGTATAAGAGAGAGGGTCACTTGCGAGAATTTTGCTGGTATTTTTAAAATGTAATCCAAACTGCAATGTTTGAATTGATTTGTCTTCTAGCATGAATTCAAATTTTAGAATTGGGAAATTAGAAATGTTAAAGTCAATTGGAATTCTCAATAAGAAATATTCGTCTACACTTTCATTTTGATAAAAATGAACATCGAAACGCCAAGTATTGTTGTTTATTAAAATGTTTGGTCTGCAGTTAATTTCGCAGCCGTAAACTCCATAGGAGCTGGTTAGTATATTAGGAATTTTATTTTGGAAAGGAACATCATATTTGTCAGGAGTAAAAGCGTAATCCATGGATGGGTGAATTAAAGAAGTTGCAATAGCAATACTTGAAATTGCTGCTTCGCCTTGACTGATAAATTCAATGAATTTTTCTGATGAAATGTTTGCAATTTTATGCCAAGAAATGCTTGAAGAATTAATTGAGAATGTTGCATTATCTATTTTGATTAAGATAGGGCCAAGAGATTTTATGTAAAGTGTTCCTGTGGTACTAATTGGTACTTTAAGGGTTGAATTAGGAACTAGTGTTAAAATAGATGAATCAATATGGCTAGAGTATTTTGGATTGTACCACCACCAGCCAAATGAGTAATCAAAGAAACGAGCCCAGCCAGCTGATGCATTACTATTGGTTACAAAGTCAGATGGTTTGTATTTTGTTGCGTTAATTAGCTGAATGTCTAATGGGTCTGAAGCAATTATATCATCAACTATTTCTATTAATTGAGTATTGGCTTGGGAAGCAAAGAAAATGGCGGGCTTTGAAGAATTAAGAGAATCATAGTTAGTAAGTATGTCTAAATTTGAAGACGTAAGAATACTCTTGTCAGCAGCATAAATAATAGGCGAATAGTTAGGAACTTCAAAAATGTGAACATTTGAATATTGTTTGTTTGTTATGGAAACTTCTGGAAGCAGTTTTTTAATATATTCTGTTTTAGATTTGCTGTATTGAGAGGAAATTGTAGGGAAATATTGCATGTATGAGTAATTCCAAAATTTGGAGCTGAAGTCATCGCGTGAAATGATATACTTTATGTTTAGTATTCTAAGAAGATCTTGGAGATTATTAGGAGACTCGTAATTGATGAGATTTGAAAGGTAAGCAGTGATTCTATTTGGATCTGTTTCAAGACTTATATATTGGTTAAGTGATGGCTTTGGTGAAGTGGTAATCATTGGGTCTACGCCAGGGTATTTTAAATTTTTGGGATGCATTGGTTGGTTCATTGGCAGGTAAAGCACCCTGTAATTGTTTGGATCGTTGTTTAGAGATAGCATTATTTCGCCGTAAGATTTGTCCCATTCGTAAATTTGGACTTGATTCATAAAATTTCCGGAGAGGAGTGGGTAAGAAAAAAGGACAATAGCAAGAACGAACAAAGGCAACAATTTTTTGTTTTTAAACAATTCGTAACTCGAGCCAAAAAGGACCGCATATGCAAAAGCAGGAATAAATAATAAGTGATGAACTTCTCTAAAAATTCCAATAAATGGAATTTTTAAGAATAATTCACCAAAAGGAGGATTTGCGCCTTTAGAAAGAAACAGTCCAATTATAGCAAGCATGATGAAAAACCATACAAACTTTTTCTTAGATTTAATGTTTAAAAGCAATAATAATAGAATTGTTATGCCTCCAGTAAGAAATGGAATTAAGCCCACGCCCCAAACAGCGTCGACAAAATATGTAGTTCCTAAAAGAAACGGAACAGCGATTATGGGAGGTGATCTTCGGGCAATGACGTCGACACTTGTTCCTGTTTGGATGTATGATGTTGTTTCTTGTATGTTTAATATTTTAGGAAGGATCCATGGGGAGTGTACTAGAAATCCAATAGAAATAATAAATAAAGAATTGGTAATCAATGTTTTATCTTTCATGAAGAGTGAATAGAAAATTAATAAGCATGGAATCATGATGATGAATTGAAGTTGTGTAAATACTAAAGGACAAAGAAGCGCAGCACCAAATATGTATTTTTTTTCATTCTTTGATTTTAAGAATGCAAGGAATAATAAAGGAGCAAGCATGTAAGAAAAAAGATATGTTACATGTCCCGCAACAATTTTGTTGAAAACAAGTGGGTTCAAGGAGTAGAGAAGGCCGGAGAGAAAAGCAGAACCTAATTTTTTGAAATAGTGTTTTGAAAGAAAAAACATAAAAAGCGCAGAACCAAAAATAAAAGAGAATACTAAAAATTTAGTCATAAAGACGCCTCCAGCGCCATAAAGCGCTGGGGTACAAGTAATTAAAACATAAAGATATGGACTTGCGTAGGGGAGTTCCATTCCAAAATTATCTTCTTGCCAAGCATAGAACATTTTATATATTTGACTTGAAATCATATAAGCATATTGTGGGTATCCCCAATCATGTCGGTATCCTATAGGCCCATATTTTAGTAACAGTTGCCAAATGGATAGCAAAGCGAGGGTGATGTATACTATTATTATAGTCCAGATTTTCATTGATTTGTATTTGTCTCTTTTCACATTGAATTTGAGTTTATAAGCACTATAAAAAACTTTTTAAGCTTCTTGATACCTTGAAAAAACAGATGGAAGAAAGTTATGACTCGATTTTTGGGAGAGAGTCTACAATTAAAGAAGTAAAAATAACACATGAGATGCTTCCCTTAACAATAAATGAAAATATTACTAAAAATGCATTAAATAAGGGTGCTGAAGAAAATAAATGGGTGTTGGCGTTTGTGGTAGGAACTAAACCCTGTTTTTACAAGTTCTATGGGTCAATAATTGCTGCAGAGAAGCATAATATTCCTTACATAGTGATAAATGCAAACCAGCATTATGATGATAATTTAACATATGGTATTAAGGAATTTGGAATAAATGTTGCTTGTAATCTAAATATTAGGGGCGGATTGCTTAAAAAATCAGTAGAATTGTTACTGAAGTTCAAGTGGTTATCTGATTATTTTGAAAGAATAAATGAAAAAGCAAAGGTTGTACCTGTGGTTTTAGGCGATACAATACTAACTAGTATTGTGCCTGCTGCATGGATGTTTACTAGAAATGAAAAGGCTATACAAAATGAAGCAGGATTAAGAGCTATGGCTCCCACAGTGTTAAAAGATAAAAATGTGAGTTTTGAAGAGTTTTATAAAAAGCAAGCAACAGGTAATTGGATGCTTTTAAGAAATGAGCCGTTTCCAGAACAGTGGGATACATATGTGTCTGCTGCAGGGTGCGAATATTTATTCGCACCAACAGAATTAAATAAAAAACACTTGTTAAGAGAGGGGTATAACGAAAACAATATTTATGTGACTGGCGGTGTAGTAGTAGAAGCTTTAGATTTAAAATTAAAGGAAAAACCAAGGAGGAGTATATTTGAAGTTTATCCGGAATTAAGTAAGGGTGAATGGATAAGAGTAGATATTCACAGGAGAGGAAACTTAACACCTACAAGATTTAAGGCAATAATAAGTGGAATTAAAAAATTGGTTAAAAGTGGATACAAAGTTAATTTTATAGAAATGAACGCTACAAAATATGCAATAAACAAATATGGTTATAGGGGTGTACTGAACAAGTTAAAAGAGAACAAGAACTTTTTAATGACCGATGTGTGGCCCGAATATTCTAATGTGGTTGAATTTTATAAGTCAAAAAATTGCTTGACGGCATTTACAGATAGTGGTGGGGTGCAAGAAGAAATGAATTTATTAAGTAAACCATGTCTTACGTGCAGATTTAATACTGATAGGCCAGAAACGGTAATGGACGCAAAAAGTAATTTATTAGTTCCGCCTAAAAGTGGAGAATTTATATTTGATTCTATAAATTACTTAGTAAAAAATGGAAAATTGGATGAATTGTCAAAAGGAAAGAAAATTTATGGGAAAAATGTTGGTGAAAAATTTATATTGGTAATAAAAGACTTAATGAAACAGAACAAAAGTTTGTTTAATTGGGCTCATGACGTATTGGGATATGAAGAAGAAAAAATTAATCCAGACTTTTTATAAATTCCTCCAAATTAAAAAAGAAATTATCAGACTTGGTTGCTGAAAGGGCTGATGCACGCAAAGCAAGGTCAACGCCCACTGTCACTGGAATATTGCTAGCATAAGACAGACCAAGTACTGCCATTATAGCGCTGCCAGTAGAAATATAATTATAAATAAAATTTTTTAGTTTGGGACGGTATTTTTTAATATGCTCATTGTCAAGACTAAAAAGGTATGAGTCTAACTCTAAGTGGCTTAATAATAAATTCTTGCTCTTGCATGTATTTAATATTTTTTTGCCAGTAATTAATGCGCTGGTTGTGTTATAACAATTAATTGAAAAGATGCGTAATGCCTTAAACAAGTTGATTTTCATTAAGTCAACACCTTCATAAAGATAGTATTTGGATTCGTTTGGGCGGACAATTATGGGTGTGTTTTCAAAAGAGTTGTTAAGTGTAGATAGTAGTTTTGTAATAAAATTGTCATTAAATAATCCGTTTAACCCGTAGTCTAGGATCATTATTGACTCAATATCGCTTGGAGCGCTTTCTACTAGGTGTAGAAAATCATTAATTGTTTGTTTTGGGATTGTGGCGTAATGTGATTCCAGTCTAAGTAATTGTTGATTTAATGCTTTAATACGGGTGATATATGGGGTATTAACATTTTCACTAACTAGTATGCCTGAAGTGTTAACTTTAAGTTTTTGTAATTTTTTGATTATTTGGTCGCCGTCATAATCATTTCCTACGATGTTGTATGTGTAAGGAATTCCAGAGAGAGATTTAATATATTTTAAGACCATGCCTGCGCCACCTAGATAATTATGCGTTTCGTTGATAGTGATGCTTGGAACAGGCGCGTCGGGCGATAATTTATCAGCAGTGCCAAAAATGTACTTGTCAAGTAATAAATCTCCTATTATTAAGAGCTTCTTGTTATGGAATTTTTTAGCTTCTTTAGCAAGCGTCATGATTATCTAATTTTATAATTGTGCTTGTTTTTATAAGTTGTTATCCCGCAATTCTTTTATTTTTCAAAAAACTAAAATAAAATGTGTATGTTCATGCTTTACATTGGCATCCTCATAAGCGCTTTGATAGTTGGTAGTAATAGTATATTTGAATAATAAGAAGAGCCAAGTTAATCAGTTGCTGTTTTTAGGGTTTGTATTGATTGGTTTGTTTGTATTGGTAAGTTTTATAAGAAATATTTATGATATTTCAAGTGATGTGGATTTGTTTTTGGGCAGGACAACAGATGCGTTGACAATGATGTCGTCTTTTTGCGTGCTTTTGTCAGCTATTGAGTTGCGGTTTAGAAAAAGGAACGCATACAAGTTATTATGTGCGTTTGTGTTGTTTTCAATAGTTCCTTTGATTGTGCCAGACAATTTTTATATGTATGTAAATGATAGTTGGGTGACGCCTCCTTTAATGCTTGCGTATCAGTATGCGTTGATACTTGCAAGCACAATTCTTATTGTTGCGTTGTTTTTGATGGTGGCAAGAAGGGCAAGGAGTATAAATTTGAAGCATAAGGTGCTTATGCTTGCTTTTGGATTTTTAATGGTTGTTTTTGCAGGACTTTTTGCTTTGGTGTGCGACATTTTGTTGATTTATGAAAAGGTTTATTATTTGACGCCCTTGATAATACTTATTGGCACGTCAGTAATAACATACGCTTTTAAGAGGTAAAGTTTTTAAGTTAGAATTAGTGATTCTAAAGTAATGAAAGAGCTTGTAGTGTTGCTTCCTACGTTAAATGAGGAAAAGGGCGTTGCAAGAGTAATAAGGCAAGTGCCTGTTACGAAGTTGAAGAAATTGGGGTTTAAGACAAAGATATTAGTGGTGGACGGGCACAGCAAGGATAAGACTAGGGAAGTAGCAGAAAAGTTAGGTGCCAAAGTGATTTTGCAAAAAGGGAAAGGCAAAGGCATGGCGTTTAGGACTGCTTTGCATGAGTTAAAGAAAAATCCTCCAGATGCGCTTGTAATGCTTGATGCAGACAATACTTATGATCCTAAAGAGATGCCGCAGTTATTGCTGCCAATAGTGATAGAAGAAGCAGATGTTGTTATGGGTGCGAGGGAAATAAAGACGCACAAAACAGGAAATAAGATTTTGACTGCAGCAGCAAAAATGGCTTTTAAGCATAATATAAAAGATTTATGCACAGGGTATTGGGCGTTTAATGAGGAGGCAATAAGAAAAATACAAGTGGATGCTAAGGGTTTTGATTTGGAAAGCGATTTGTTTGCCAAGGCAAATAAAGAGGGCTTAAGGATAAAAGGAGTGCCTGTAAGTTACAGGAAAAGGGTGGGGGAAAGCAAGTTAAGGATAAGCGACGCTTTTAAGATAGTTGGGAGGATAATAAGGAATGTAAGGGACTGGAATCCTTTGGCTT
Organism: Candidatus Parvarchaeota archaeon; assembly: GCA_017608505.1. Taxonomy (GTDB): domain Archaea; phylum Nanobdellota; class Nanobdellia; order WJKC01; family WJKC01; genus JAFCFT01. The sequence goes on from JAFCFT010000001.1 coordinate 25,449, forward strand.
TGTTTGGAAGCTTGGGGACTTTAGGGCTCGGCCTTGCGTTTTATTTTGGATTAAGGGTTATTGAAGATTATATGAAGAGAGGGTACGTCGTTGCAGTAAGCACTGCAATATTGACTGCAATTTTAGGAATCACAGGATTCTTTTTTTTGACAATAGGGTTGATGCTTGATTTCTTGGAGAGAAGGGTATGAGGCATGAGAATTGCAATTGCAGGATTTAACAGGGCAAAGAAAGATGCAATAGGAAATTATGTAGAAGAAATAAAGAAAATTTTCAAGAATGTGGATGTTTTAGTTCAGCAGTCAAGCGAGTACGAAGAAGACAAGAAAATGATGAAGATAAGGGGTTTGTTTCCATTTGAGTTGGGGTTTGTTGACGCTTATTATGCAAAAAAGATCGATGAGAGATATGATTATTTGTGGCTGAACTGGTTTATATGGAACGCGTTCGGACCTGTTGCCTTAAAGTTGAAAAAATGCAAGTTAATACTTGATTATCACGGGATAACGCCTGAGAAGTATGTGAGAAATCCTGTGTATAAGTTGCTGTTAAGGCAGGCAAGAATGTTGTGCAAAAAATTGGAGAAAAAAGCCTGGAAAGTGATAGTGCATTCAAAATATATGAAAAAAGAATTGGGAAGCAGAAAGGCCGTAGTAGTGCCGCTTCCAATTATAAAGAGAAGAAAAGGAAGGGGCAAGAAAAAGGATTATCTGCTGTATGTTGGAAGAGTATCGCCGCACAAGAGGATAGACGTGATAATAAAGGCGCTTGGGAGTAGAGAATTAAAAGTGGTAGGGAACGTTTCAAGGAGCGAGTATAGGGGCGAAAAAAAGAGATTAGAAAAGCTTGCAAAACGCATTGGGGCAAAAGTTGTTTTTTTAGGAGCTATTGATGATGAAAAGTTAAATGATTATTATAAGCAGGCGTTTGCATTTGTAACTGCAAGCGAGCACGAGGGGTTCTGCGTGCCTGTTTTAGAAGCAATGAGCCAGGGAACTCCAGTAATAGGGGCTAATGCTGCAGCATTAAAAGAAACTATTGGGGACTGCGGATTGCTGTTTAAACCTGGAGACAGCAAGGACTTGAAAAAAAAGATAAAAATGCTTGAAGACAAAAAAGTTTATGAAAAAATGGTTAAAGCAGGGCTTAAAAAGGCAAGAAAATATTCATTAGAAAATTTTAGAAAAATAATTAAAAACGTGATTGCTTGAAAATTTTATGTTGGCCTTCGTGCTTGCTAAAGTGTTTATATAGGTTTAATAATTTTTTAGATATTAAGTCCCAGTCGTGCTTTTTAAGTTGAATTTTTTTTGGTTTTCTTTTAAAGGCTTGTTTAAGGACTTTGGCTGGGTCTTTGTTTTTAAAGTCAGAGATATCAAGGGTTACGCATCCGCAAGCTTTTGCTTCTAGTAAGGACATGCCAAAGCCTTCGCGCTCGCTCATTGAAGCGTAGACATGGGATGATTTCATGTGTTTTAGAACTGTTTTGTGGGATTTTAAGAAGCCAAGGAATTTGACGTTTTGGCCAGCAATTGATTTTAAGTATTTTAATTCAGGGCCTTCGCCAATGATTGTGAGCTTGCCTTTGTTAAGTTTGTTAAATGCTTTTATGAGCTTGTCTACGTTTTTTTCAGGAATTAGGCGCGAGGCAGTGAGTATTGTGTTTGGAGCCCTTTTTGTTTTAATGGATTTGATTAATTTTATGTTAAGGCCGTTTGGGATTATTGTTCCTTTTTTGACAAGGTTGCGCGTCTTTTTTGAGACGCAGATTATGTTGCCCAAATGTTTTGAAAGAGATTGAATTATAAAGCCCAAGGTTCCAAAAAGCGGGCCTGCATAAGCACGCCAGTACTTGTAAGTCCAGTACTCATGAAATGTTATGAAAAGAGGGATGCGCTTAATTATTGCGTATATTTTTGCAGGCAAAAGATGCAGAAATGGGAACTCGTCGCAGTCAAGAACATCTAGGTCGTATTTTAGTAGTTTTGGAAGAAGAAGTGCGGAAAATTTAAGGGCGGGAAGAATTGAGCGGCGGCCCTTTGTGTAAAATGCTTCTTTTTTTGGGGCTTTGCAGACGCAGTGGACATTTATGCCGTGATGCTTGAAGTTCCAGGAAGGCATGCCTTCCCAGTGCATAGTGAATATGTGGACTTCGTGCTTTTTTGCAAGGCGGGAGAACAGCTCGAAAGCTCTGTGCTCTGCTCCGCCAGTCACATACGGATACAAAACGTCATGGATAAAGCCTATTTTCATGAGTGTTTAATGCTTTTTTGAATTTAAATATCTTAGGCAAAAGCATAAAAAATAAAGGGCTTTTAGAAAAATAAATGAAAGTTGAAAATGCGCTTTTGATGCTTGCTTTAATTTTGGCTTTAATTATGAGACTATATCCTATGAGGCTTTACGCATTTGTTGGGAACGACCCTTTTGTTCATGCAAGCGTTATTAGGCAGTATTTGGAAACAGGAAATTTGGACACTTATGAATTGACAGGAGGGATTCAGAAAATAAACGAGCCTAAGGGTTTGTATTGGGTTGCAATCTTGCCTGCTTTAATTGGGGTTCCTTATGTTTTAGCGTTTCAGTTGATGCCTGTTGTTTTTGGAGCGGTTGCTGTTGCGCTTGCATATTATTTTTTGAAAAATGTGTTTGATAAGAAGACTGCTTTAATAGGGACATTTATACTTGCATTAAGCGTGGCGCACACATACAGGACAATGGCAAACTTTTATAGAGGGGATGGATTTTTCTTGACATTTTTGTTAGGAGTGATGCTTGCATATACGCTTGTGTTAAAGGAAAAAAAGACAAGAAAGCAAGTTTTGCTTTCTTTTATAAGCGCTTTTTTAGTTCTTGGAATGGTTGTTGTATGGAACGGGCATCTTTTAGGTATTGCAATAATTGTGTTTTGGCTTTTAGTTTCAGAGATTTTTGCTTATTATGAGGGCAATAGAGATGTTGCAAAAAAACTTATGATTTACGGGTCTATAGTGCTTCCTGTGTATGTTGGGATGAATTTTTTGCTTATGCAGTTTAATGTGATTTCTAATTTGTTTTTTTATTCTGCCGGCGCTATGGAAGCGTACGTTGTTTTTGTGTTGGTTCCTGCAATTTTAGGACCTGTGTTTTATTATGGGATAAGGCTTAAGAAAAAGCACAGGATATATTCAATGATAGGGCTTTTAAGCGGAGCTTTGATTTTTGCAGGACTAAATGCAGGGATAATTGAAAAAGTTCTTTCGCAGTCAATATTTTTTAAGTCAGCAATATATACAATAGGCGTTTCAGAACTGCTTCCTCCTACGCCTGAGCTTGTATGGGTTATGCACAATATAATGTATTATTTCATGTGGGCTGGGTTTGTGATTTTTGGAATTATGCTTTTAAAATTAAGGAAAATCGAATATTTTGTTTTGCTCTCGTATGTTGCGCCTGTTTTGTTTCTTATGTTAAATTATGGGAGGTATGCTTTTTTAGGGTCTTTTGTAGTTGCTTCTATGGCAGGGCTTGCAATAAGTTATATGTATGGGCAATTGAGAAGAATAAAGCAGTTAAAAAAGGTTGCAATATGCTTGCCAATAGGGCTTTTGGTGGTGAGTGGCGTATATGGCGCGTATGGAATTTCGTTATTTACGCCAAGAATAAGTGAAGGGTGGGTAAGTGCTTTAAAATGGGTTAAGGGTAATTTAGAGCCTGGAAAGGTTGTATGCTGGTGGGACCATGGCTCTTGGATACAATACTACACAGGATTTCCCACTGTTGTTGATTCTGTGTATGGGCAAGTTGAAAGCAATATACAAAGGATTGCTAAGTTTTTTGTGACGGATAGTAATGACACTTTTAAGGACTATAACGCAAGTTATTTGATTTTAGGAGACGATGCAATATATTATATAGGGGCGATACTAGGGCTTGCTAATGAGTCAGAATACACTATTGTGTTCCCGCAGAAGTATGGTGTTAAAAAAGTGCAAGGAGGAGAGATTACAGTATATTATGCAGGCGACGGGCAGTTTGAGTTGTATAATGACGGCACGTTATATAGAAGCCCTAATGGGGTTATGCTTTTGAGAAAAAGGGTGTATGTCAATAAGTCAGGCGTTTCTGAAGTTATGACAAGCGGGAATTATACTATGGCAGGATGCCTTATAATAAATCCTTATGCAGTTTTTTATGCTAATGACAAGGCTTGCAATTCAAATTTGATAAGATTGTTGTTTGGAAAAGGAAAAGAAGGATACAAATTGCTTTATGCAAATGATTTTGTAAGAGTTTATGGGATTAATGAATGACTTTAAATGTGCTTGGTTCGAAAATGTAAAGATTGTTGATTTTGTAAGAAGATGGGTTGTTTGCTATCAAGTTTGTAAGGGCAGAGCATTGAACTAAGAGACTTGTATTGTAAGCGCCTTCAAAAAAGCCTTCTGATAAGACATAAGCGTCGAAATATTGGATGAACAATGATTCGTTGTTGCACATGTCTTTATTAGAGAGGAGAAGAACTGTGTATGTGTCTTTGCCAAGTATTAAAAGAGTATAATCGTCGGTTAATATTGATTTGTATCCTTTGTTTTCTAGAAATGAATGAAGTAGAATTGTGTTGTCTCGCTCATTTGGATATTGGTAAAATATGTTTATTGGGTTTAGGGTTTGTTCAAAGTGCGGGATTGCGAGGAGTGCAAAAATAAGGCTTGTTGTTATTAGAATTGCAGTTAGATTGTTGAGTTTGAATTTTGAAGATATTATTATGATTGACAAAGGAAATGCAGTAAGTATGTATCTAAGATTTTTAGGGTCTATTATAAGTGTTGAAGCAATGAGAAATAAGATGCAAAGAAGCAAAGGCATTAGTTCTTTTTGAGGCCTGTGTTTTTTGTAGATAAAGATGATTATCAGGAAGAAAAGGGCTGTGGAAATATGCGTAAAAAAATTTAAGAAAAAGACTAAAGGCCCAAAAAGTCCAAGACTAGAGTCGCTTGCCCGTTCAGAATATATTTTGTATATGTACTCATAAAAGGGAAGTATGTATGCGAATGCGAATATTGAGACTGCAAGAAAAGAGACAAAAAGGATTTTTTTCTTGTGTTTTGATGATATTATAAGAGACGGCACTAAGATAAGGGGGATAAAATTGCGGGAAAATAAGGCAAGTATGAGTAAAGAAGTTAATATTAGTGTGTTCTGATTATTAGGGTTTTTTTCAAAAATGAAGATAAAAAAGTAGAGCGTGCATAAAAAGAAAAATAAGAAGTATATGTCTAGCAAGGCTGCGGAGCTTAAAAAAAGAAGCGGCGGCGATACAATGCTAAGTGCGTAGGCAAGGAGGGCTTTGGATTTGTCTTCAGTTAGTTTGAAGACAAAAAAATAAATGAGGATGCACGATAATGCGCCAAAAGCAACAGAAAGGATTCTTGCGCAGAATAAAAGGTCTGAAATTGTTGGGTAAAGAAAAGGGAGCGCCATTCCAACATATGAATTTGCAATTAGGCTTTGGAAATTCTTCCATTCATAAGAATAAAAAAGAGAAGGGAGCCCTATAATTGCTTCTGCAAGCGGAGGATGCTGAAAATTAAAAAGGATTGGGTTAAAGCCTTCTTGATTTGCTTCTGGATGGAGCAATTTGATTCCTGCTGTTACATATATTGGCTCGTCAATGTGGACATATGATGTTATTCCAAGAAGTTTTAATGTTATGTTTAAAAATGTAAGAATTATGAAAATGCATGTGTGTTTTTTCATTGCGATTTCCTCTTGTACTGTTTGACAAGTTCTATGAATTCAGTAAGGAGCGTATTTGCTTTTTCTTTAGAATCTGATTCAGCAAAGACTTTGATTGTATGTCTTGTTTCAGATGCGCGTATAAGAACAAAGCCTTCTTTAGTTTTAAATTTGACGCCGTCAATTGTTAGTGCGTTTGGGTGGAATTTAATGAGGTCTTGTTTAATGCGCCCCATTGTTTTGTTTTTGATTTTATGCGTTGGGAATTCAACTTCTTCTTTTACAACAAAGACTTTTGGGAGTTCTTTAAGAAGTTCTGAAAGGTTCTTTTTTGACTCATGGAGGATTTTCGCAAGCATTAGCGTTGAAAGGATTCCGTCAGAAAAAGGATAGAACTCATTCCAGTAAAAGTGGCTTGAATATTCGCCTCCAAATAGGCCGTTGCGTTTTAGCAGTTCTTCTTCAATAAAGCGGTGGCCTACTTTGCACCAGACAACGCGTCCATTGAAATTTTTAACAAAGGGCTCAATGCTTGATGAGACTGATACTGGAACAACAATTGTGCCTCCATTGTTGCGCTTAAGAACATGCTTGGCAAAAAGCATTGTCATTCTGTTTCCGTCAATGACTTCTCCTTTGTCATCAATAAATACTGAGCGGTCTGCGTCTCCGTCAAGTCCTACTCCAAAAGACGCTTTAGACTTTAAGACTGCTTTTTTAAGTTGTGCAAGGTTTTTTTCGCTTGGTTCAGGAATTCTCCCTCCAAAGTCAGGAAGCGGCTGGTCGTTTAAGACGTCTGCATTCAAAAGGTTTTTAAAAACGCGCTTTGACAAGACGCTTGCAGAACCATTAAAGCAGTCAATAACGCATTTTATAGGTATTTTGCCAAATTCTTTTTCAAGGAAGCGCGCATAGTCATTTAAGGCAGTTATGTTTATTCTAGCGCTTCCATTTCCAGATTTGAATTTGTATTTGTAAAAGGCTTCTTTTACTTTTTTGTAGCGCTCTTCGTCAATCGTTGCGCCGTTTTTAAGTATTATTTTGTAGCCGTTGTATTCTGTTGGCAAGTGGCTGCCAGTTATGTACACGCCAAAGTCGTATGTTTTAAAGACTTTAAAGTAGCAGACCGGGTTTGGAACAAGACCAATATTTATGACTTTTATGCCTGAGTTTTTTAAGCCTTCAGTTAAGTGTTCGCAAAGGTCTGGGGACGTTTCTCTTGAGTCATGGCCTACAATGCATGTGCCTTTAAAAACTGCGCCAAGAGCTTTGCCTAAAAGAAATGAGTCATGCGTGCTTATGTTTCTTCCTCTTATGTCATATGCTAAGAAAATGTCCTCCTTCATTTTAGACCCAGTACATGCTGTTTTTAAGTTTTGAATTGTCAAATTCTGTTGGAAGCACATCGCCGTCAATGATTCCTGAAGCAGCAAGATAAGGCCATACGCGCGAGTGCTTGAATATGTGCGACTTGTCTTTAATTACTGATTTAAAGCCTACAATTGAGTAATCATCTATTGTGACGCAGTCATTAATCCAGGCGTGGCCGTCAATAATGCTGTTGCGTATTTTTGAGTTGTCGCCTATCCTAACCTCTTCAAATACTATTGAGCCTGTGACAATGCTGTTGTCTCCAACTAGCGTGTCATGCATTAAGTGCGTGCAAGGGCCTATGACTGTGTTTTTGCCAATAATGCATCCTTTTTCAATTATTACAGGGGGCTTAATAATTGCGTGAGGCGGAATCTCTGCTGCGTCGTCAATTATGCGGCATTTTGCGAGATTCATAGCTCCTGCATTAGTATCAATGTATGATTTTGGTTTTCCAATGTCCCCCCAAAGCCCAGCAAATTTGTATCCGTTTATGTGTTCTGTTTTTGAGAAATATTCCCACAAAGCGCCTATTGTGTCCAAGTTTCCCGCAGACTCTAAATATTTGTTAAATGGACCGCTGAAAAAACCCCTGCTTATTTTGTAGACTAACGTGCTTGCAAGCTTTGACTTTGCTTCTTCCATCCTTGGTTTTTCTTGGAAACCTATTATTCTGTTGTTTTTAGTAACAGCAACGCCGTAATTTTCAACTAGGAACTTGTTTGGAAGCTCAAATAACGCGATTGTGGCAAGGCCCTTGTTTGCATCATGGAATTTTGAGAATTCTTTAAGAGACAGGCCTGAGAAGTGATTGTCTGCGCCTATTATTAGATAGTCGTCGTCTCCAAGCAAGTCGTAGATATATTTTATAGCTCCAATTGAGCCAAGCTTGTTTGAATGGTCTGTTGATTCTTCAAGTATTATTTTAACATATTCGTTGTTTCCTAAGAATTTTTTTACTTTAAGTTGATTTGTGTTAATGCTTAAATACACATTTTCTATGCCTGCTTCTTTTAATGCTTTAATAAGCCATGTAATGTTTGGTTTTCCAGCTATTGGGAGGAGGAGTTTTGGAGTTCTAAGTGTTAATGGATGCATTCTTGTTCCATAGCCGCCGCCAATAATGACTGCCTTCAAGTAATGCCCCTCCACTCTTTTATAGCGCGCTCGTAGCGCTCAGTATTGTCTGTTGGAAGCCACTGGCCTTCAAAAGGGTATCCAAAAAGTTTTCCTTGTTCAAGGATTTGTGGAAACACATCTGTTTCTATCATTGAAGGCCCTTTTGGAACTAAGTCTATTATTTCTGGTTCTAGAATGTATACGCCAGCATTAATTAGTTTGCTTGGCGGATTTTTTGGCTTTTCTAAGAATGCTTTGATGCGCGGTCCTTCTAATACTGCGACTCCGTAACTTGTTGGGTCATCAACAGTTGTTAGTGCAATTGTTGCTTTTGCTTTGCCTTGTTTGTGAAATTCATAAAGAGATTCTATGTCTATGTTTACTAAGTTGTCGCCATTAAACATTATAAATGTTTCATCAAGAAGGGGCTTTGCAAGCCTTAAGGCTCCTGCAGTGCCAAGCGCTTCATCTTCTTCAATATATGTGATTTTAACGCCGAATTTGCTTCCGTCGCCAAAGTATTCTTTGATTTTTTCTCCTAAATATCCTATTGTGATGATTACATCGCGGACATCGTATTTTCTTAGCAATTCAATTGTGTGCTCTAAAATTGGCCTTCCTTTTATTGGGACCATTGGTTTTGGAATTTCGTATGTAATGGGTCTAAGACGCGTTCCTTTGCCTCCTGCAAGGATGTATGCTTTTTTTAATTTTTTGCGATTTAGCGCTTTCTTAAGAAGAAATTCAATTGCGTGGCTCCTGTTGCGTATGCTTACTCCATCAATGAGATTGTCAAGATCTGAGAGTAAGTGTTTGTTTAAAGTGACAGTTATTCTTTCTTTCATATGAAGTATGATAAATTCATACCTTTTATATATGTTTATTACTTCTTTTTGGTAATAATATTTTTCTAAGTAAGCTCTTGAACAAAGTTTTGTCTTCTTTGTCAAATACAAAGTAATTTATGCAAACAAGATATGTTATTGCGCCAAGCAGGTAAATAATTGCTTTGTAAATAAATGCTGTCTCAATAAGCAGTCCAGGAAGTATTGTTAGATTTAATAAGATGACTATAAAATATGTTTTTAAAGGATGTTTAATCCTCTTTTTTAGGATTGTATTTAAGAAGACGAATGAAGCCATTATTGATATTAAGTAAGCGACTGCAGCGCCAAAAGCCAGATAATTAATGGCTAGTGGAATCAAACATACAATTATTAAAGTCCTAATGATGTAGTTGATTAACACATATAATGGCTTTCCAATACCGTATGCAATCGATTCAAAAAATTGATTATATGCTGAAAAAAATATTGCAATAATCATAATTTTTAATACATTGCTCATGGCTAAGTAATTGGCTCCTAAAAGTAAACTGATTGTTAAATTTGTTGCAAGGGCAAATGTTAAACACATTGGTAAAATGGCGATTAAAAAATATTTCATAATGCGTTGTGTGATTTCTCTAATATCTCCAATACTTGCTTTTGGAATGTTTGGCCATACCGCAGTTGCAAGCGCGGTTGGTATAAGGAATATTAATAAGCTAATTCTATTTGAGGCGTCAAAATATCCTAATTGAGCAGTGTTAAATCCTAAAGCAAGATTTAATAAGTAGTTAGATAAAAAAAAGAATATAGAACCAGCATATGAAATTAATGAGTATTTGATTAATTTGCCCTTGTTGAATTTATTAGCAGTTTTGCGCCAATATTTTTTATGTATTATAAATACAAAAAAGAAGATGCAAGACAATAAGTAACTGATTCCATATCCAACTAGTGCTCCGATGATGCCAAGTCCTAAAAGTACGAAGATTACGGCCAAAAATTTAAGCAAGTTAAATGTTATGTCAAGGTACATTCCATATTTTAGTTTTTTAAATGCCATAAACACATACGGGTACAATTGAAGGAACATGAACGGCGTTGTAATAATAGCAACTATTTTTAAGTAATAGTTAAGTTCTGGATTGCCATACAATGAACTGATGATTCCTGATGAGAAAAAAAGGATTGTGCAAGCAGCTAAAATTATAATGAATTTTATTTTAAAGACAAATTTGAGAATGCTTGAACTTTTGTTCAAATATTTTGGAATAAAATAAGGCAAAGAAGTATCTAATCCTAAGGAAGTGAATTGATGAAGCATAAATATAAAAGTTGTACTTAAGCTAAGAAGCCCATAATTGCTTGGCCCAAGATATCTAGCAAGCAGGTATACAACCAGCATTGATAAAATTGCAGAAACTGTTTTGCCAATTAGATGCCATAAAGCATTTTTTCCAATCTCTTTTACTTGGATACTCATTAATTCATAATTAAATAAAACCTATTTTATAAATTAATATAGTAATATTTAAATTGTAATTTTTAATTAGTCAACACATGAAGGTTTTAATTGCTAATCCGCCATGGATTGCAGGAGATAGGTGTGGGGTTAGAGCTGGTTCAAGGTGGCCCAGTACTAGTAAAAAAGAAAAGGTTGATTACAAAAATAGATACATGCCATTCCCATTTAATCTTGCATATGCTGCAGCAGTGCTTGAGGATGCAGGGCATAAAGTAAAAGTTATTGATGGAATTGCAGAAGATTTAAGTAAAAAGGAGTTTGTTCAAAGAGCTAAGAGAGTAAAGCCAGAGATATTCTTTATGGAGTGTGCTACTGCTTCAATATATGCAGATCTTAAGTGGGCTGAAATAATGAAACATGAACTAAATTGTCCTATCATATTCGCCGGCACTCATATAACTGCTCTTCCAAAAGAGGTTTTGGCAAGTCCAAATATTGACTATGGGTTGTTAGGCGAGTACGAGTACACTTTTAGAGAGCTTCTTAATCGCCTTGAGCGCAAAAAACCCATTTCAAAAGTTTTGGGTTTGGCTTATAAAAGAGGTAAGAAGGTCATAATTAATGAAAGAAGACCCTTGCTGGACTACAACGAGTTGCCTATGCCTGCCAGGCATTTATTTAATATGAAATTATATCATGACACCTTTTGTCTTAATTATCCAACAATTCAAGTGATGACTAGTAGAGGTTGCCCTTTTAATTGCATATTCTGCTTAGAGCCCAATGTTTGGTATGGGCCTAGATGGAGGGTAAGATCTCTTGAAAATGTCAGAAAAGAAATAAGCCAGGTTATTGAAGATTATAAGCCAAAGGAAATTTACTTTGATGATTCAACATTCACTGTAAGAGAAGATAGAACAATCTCAATCAGTCGTCTTATGAGGGAGTTTGGTCTTCCATGGTCATGTATGACTAGTGTTAACACAATAAGATCTAAAAAAATGCTTGAAGAAATGGCGCGGGGTGGTTGCTACAGGGTTAAGTTTGGCTTAGAAAGTGCGCATCCAAAAGTATTGAAATTTACTGGCAAGCCATACAATTTAAGGCATGTTGTTAAGGCATTAAAGTGGGCAAATGATGTAGGCATAGGTTGCCACATTACAATGATGGTTGGTTTGCCAGGAGAAACCAAAACAACAATGAAGAGAACTTTTAATTTTGCTAAAAAGTTAGCTTTAGATGGGCTTGTTGAAAGCATTCAATGGAGCATTGCAACACCATATCCTGGAACTAAGTTTTACAAAATGTGTGTGGATAATAAATGGATAGTATCAAAGGACTGGAGCAAGTATGATGGAAGCAACAGTTGCGTAATAAATTACAAGAATTTGTCAAAAAATGAGATTGAAGAGCATTTTAAGAATTTAGAAAGTTATTGGCGCTACGAAGTATTGAACGCTAATGTGATATTAAAGAAGATAATGATTAACTTGAAAACAAAAGGAATTAAGGCAATCCCTTATCTGTCTAGGAGATTTGCATCATTATTGATGTATAAGCTTAGAAAGTAAGTATTTGATAGTGTAATATGTTCTGCCTAATTCAAATACAAATTTTTGAATTATTTTATAAGGTTTAATTTTGCTCGCTGAAAGCAGTATTAAAGGAGCAAAGAGTAATGGGTTTAATGGGCCTATAAAAAACATAATAGTAATTGCTACTTTAAGCAAGTGATTTATTAAATTCTTGTCTAAGTATTTTAGGTGTCTTAATTCGCCTTGGCTTGTACTGAAGATATCTTTTAGCACAGCGCTAAAGTTTTGGTAAGATTTCAGATGAACGCTTTTTAATCTTGGGTCATAGATTATTACGCCTCCTTTCTTAAGCATTCTTAAAAACCAGTCCATATCCTCCCCATTTCTTGTGAAAAATGGGTCGAAGTATCCTGTTTTGTAAACCCATTCTTTTTTTATTAAGTAACAAAAGGGCAGTATGAAAAAGTTGTCCTCGCGCAGCACCATTTCATTATCAGGTCCTTCATATGAGTGAAATATTAAATCCCACTTTGTTTTTCTAACCCAGTCTACTTTGCCACAAATTGCTGCTGAGTTTTTCTTTTTAAATTCTTTATTAGCGAGCGCGTTCCTGAACCAATTTTTATCAAGTATTATGTCTGAATCGAGGAATAACAAATACTTAAATTTTTTATTTTTTAAGTAATTAAGTGCGTAATTCCTGGTTTTTCCAAGACCCGAATGTTCTTTTGAAATGATTGTTATATTGTTTTTATATTTATTTTTTAGTTTTTTGATAAATTTTTTTTCTGAACCGTCATCTATTAAGAATATTTTATATTTGCCTTTTTGCCTTAATATTGAGTTAATTGTTTCAGAAACTTTATAACAATTATAGCAAGGTATTACAATATAAATCATTATTTAATTTTAATCATGGTTATTTTTAAAAATATGATGTTTTAAAAAAGTAGAATATTGTTACCAGGGATCTTAGTATTCCAACAATAATTGAGTATAGTGTTACGTGTATTAGTTTTATTCCATAATAATTAATGATTAATAATACTGCGACGTACGCAACAGTTAATATAACGCTTATTGGGATTAAAGCATTTAGTATTATAAGCAGGAATATGCTTGCTCTGCAGAAATTAATTAATAACATTTTAAGAGCGTGCCATTTATCCTTTTTGTAAAGAGTGCTTAATCCTTTGCCATAAGAGACGCCTTGTTTTAAATAATCAATAAGTGTGTTGGGGTCTTCATGGAAGACTATTAATTGTGGGTCATGGTATGCTTTAAATCCCATTTCGTAAAACTTTTTAGTTATTAAGTAATCTTCAAAATATGAAACCGATTCGTCATATCCTCCTAATTTTTTTATTACGCTTTTTTTAAAAGTGAAAACATACGCCCCTTTCTCAAATCCAGGCTTTAAAATTCTTGACTGGAATTTTTTATAGCGCTCATTAATCATTTTTGAAACCATTGTTTTAGGATTCTTAGTGTAAACATTCCAAGTAACTGCATCCGCTTTTTGTTCTTTAAAATGATTTATTATCTTTTTAATGAAGTGCTTATTAAATGTAATGTCTGCATCAACAAATATAATGTATTTGCCTTTTGCAATTCGAAGACCGGCATTTCTAGCTTTTGCAGCATTGCCCCCTTTTATATTAATTAATTTGATTCTTTTATCTTTCTTAATGTAAGATTCAACAATTTCCTTAGTTTTATCAGTGCTTGAGTCGTTTACAACAATTAACTCATAATCTTTAAAAGTTTGTTTGAGAACAGATTCAATAGCGCCCTTAATTGAAGCCTCTTCATTATGAGCAGGTATTATGATGCTTGCTTCCATACTTTAGAGAATTGGCTTGTAGTATTTATTGTTTTTTAAAAACCAAAAATCTTTTAATTAGTAACTAGTAATTTTCTCCTTATGAAAGTAACCTTTGTAAGTTTATTTGATTATGATATGAGTCCTGGCATAAGAATAATGTCTCTTGCTAAAGAATTGGTTAAAAAAGGATTATCTGTTGACTATGTTAATGCTGCTTGGGTCAAGGGTATTGGATCTAAGAAAAAAAAAGATCATGTATATTGCGGAGTCAATGTAAAATACATAAAAGCAAAAAAAAGCAAGTTAAGTATTCTGTTATCAACAAGCCAAATGCTTAAGAAATTAAATTCCAGTGACTTTTTCCATTTAAGTAAGGCGTTGCCAATTCATTCCATACCATTTTACATAGCTAAGAAATTTAAAAAGGGAAAATTTATCTTGGACCTTGATGACTGGGAAAGTGTTGGTGGTGGGTCATCATTTAGCAATACTGATTTTAGTAAAAGAATAATGATCACTTTTCTTGAAGAATACTTGTCAAGAAAAGCTGAAGGAGTGACAGTAGCTAGCAAAGTTCTTGAAAAACGAGTTAAAGACATGGGTGTAAAAAATGTATTATATATTCCTAATGGAGCTGATTACGAGTTATTTAATCCTGAAAATTACGATAAGAACAAATTAAGAAAAAAATATGGATTTAAGAAAACAGATTTTATACTTTGTTATGTTGGCACTTTACCAAAAACCTTATCAGCAGTCGATCAAATTATTGAGGCAGTAAAATCATTAAAGGATGTAAAATTATTGCTTGTTGGTTTTGGCGAAGGACTGAATAGATTAAAGAGGTATTGCAATAAAAATAATTTAAGAAAGCGGGTGATATTTACTGGGCGCGTAAAGCACGATGCTGTACCTGAATATATAATGGCAAGTGATGCTTGTTTGCTTCCTTATAGTGATAAATATCCTGAAGTTTTATACAATAGGGCAAGAAATTCTGTAAAACTTTTTGAGTACATGAGCATGGCTAAGCCAGTGATTGCAAGTGATTTAGGAGAGTTAAGTATCGCGCTTAGGGGGACTAAATTGTTATTTAAGCCTGATTGTGTTGAAGCGTTAATTAATACTATTAATAAAGTCAAGAATTCTAATCTAAAAAAAATAGGCAATGAAATGAGGCAGAGAGTTATAAAAGAATACAATTATAAAATACAAGCTGAGAGGTTGCTTAAATTTTATAAGAAGTTACTATGAAAATCGCTCAAATAATAATCGGCTACAATAAAGAAATTGGAGGATATGGCAGGCATGTGAATTTAATAACAGGCGAATTAAAGAAAAGGGGGCACAATGTTGCAATAATTACTACAAAGTATTCTCCGGGAAAGTACGGCGATGAAAAAGGAGTTATAAGATTGTGGAACGACCCTTTATTGAAAATCACTCCTTCGCTTTTTACGCATTTGTTAAGCAATGATTATGATTTAGTTCACGTTCACGGGTACCCAAGTTTTTTGCCATTTATTGCTTGTCTTGCTAAAGAATTTAAGAACTTTCCGCTTGTATTCACTCCGCATTATCACCCCTTTGGCCACAAGCCGCTTCCATTAAGAAGATTATTTGATCTGACTTTTGGCAATTATTCATTAAAAAAGCCAGATTATGTTGTTGCATTAACAGATTACGAAAAAAGATTGTTGAGGCGCAGAGGAGCAAAAAAAATAAGTGTGATTCCAAATCCAATAAAAACTGAAAATTTAAGAAAAATTAAAGGTTTTAAGAAAAAGTTTGGTATTGCCGGGCCTTTTATTGTCTTTGTTGGGAGAATAGAGAAAGACAAAGGTCTTGAATACTTAATAGATGCTGTTATGGGGCTTCCAGTTACTCTTGTCATTATTGGCGAGGATGCTGGATATAAAAAAGAGCTTAAAGAAAGTGAAAATGTGTTGTTTACAGGGGCATTGTCTCAAAAAGATTTGATGAGCGCTTACACTGAGTGCGAGTTTTTAGTTTTGCCAAGCAAGTACGAAGCTTTTGGCATAGTGCTCATTGAGGCAATGTATTATGGAAAGCCTGTGATTGCCACAAATGTTGGGCCAATCCCTTCAATTGTCAAAGATGCAGGTCTGCTAGTGAAATATGGAGATGTAAAAGGGCTTCGCACCTCAATAAAGAAATTGTTAAAAGACGAGAAATTAAGAATCTTAATGGGCAAAGAAGCGCAAAGGCACGCACAAATTTATGATGTTAAAAATGTTGTTGACAAATTAATGAAAGTATACGAGAGCGCGGTGAAAAAATGAAAGTCACAATAGGGATTGCAGCCCGAGGCGGGGACACCTACGGTTGTAGGCGGTGTGTAAAATGAAAGTCACAATAGGGATTGCAGCGTATAAGGAGCCAAGGATTGCTAAATGCTTAAATGCAATACTTAATGAGAAATTAAGAAATTTGGAAATAATTGTTGCGTGCCCTGATGAGGAAACTGCATCTTTAGTCAGGAAATTTAAGAAAGCAATTCTAATTAAAGAGTCTAAAAAAGAAGGCAAGCCTGCAGCAATTAATAAAATACTAAAAAGGGCCAAGGGCGATATAATTGTAATTACAGACGCTGACATGGTTATCAAGAAGGGAAGCTTAAAGAAGTTGCTCTCGCACTTTAAAGACAAAAGTGTGGGCGTTGTCTGCGGACATCCTGTTGTCACTAATAAGAGAGACAACATGCTTGGGTTTTGGGGGCATCTTTTGTACGATATAGCTCACAAAAGAAGGCTTGCAGGCGCAAAGCACGTGACAATGAATTTATGCGCTTTTAGAAAAGGAATTGTTAAAAAAATAAATAGAGAGGCCCTTGTTGACGATTACATAATAGGCGTTGAAAATGAGAGAAAGGGTTACAAATTTGTTTACGAGCCAAATGCAGTAGTTTATGTTACTTTTCCAACAAACACAAAGGATTTCTTAAAGCAAAGAATAAGGACGTTTGCTGGCTACATGCAAATAAAAGACTGGTATGGCGAAGGCGAAAGAAGTTTTGCTCAAGAAGTAAAACATGGCGCAAACGTTTTTTCTTATCCAAAGAATTTTAAAGAATGGGTTTGGCTTGGCTTGCTGTTTGTTTATAGATTAGTTGCATGGATTAAGGCGTACTGGGTTTACAAGGTAAAGAAGAAGAAACTTGTTGAGATTTGGAAGCCTGCTTTAAGTACTAAGACATAATAAAATTTATAAGATAATAATTATAGAATCAATAAGTTATGAAATTAAAAAACAAGCTGTTTTACGCTTTTATAGCAACGTACTTTGTATTCTTGCTTGTAAATGTAAGTCCTTATTACTTGGACGCTGATGAAGGTTCGCATGCGCTTACTTCAGTCTTTTTTTCAAGATTTTATGAAGACTTTTTTAGCAGTCCTACGTTTTCATTAAGAGATATTTACAATTATGCAAAAGCCTATTATGTCCGCTATCCAAAATTTTCTTTTATTTACGGGCCAGTGTTTCCTTTAATAATGGGTGCTGTGCTTTTGCTTACAGGCCCTTCGATTGCAGTGATAAGAATTGTTGAAGCTCTTTTGGGAACCGCCACTCTTATAGTATTTTATTACGCATTGCGAAACTGGTATGATGAAAATGTTTCTCTTCTTGCAACAGCTCTTTTAGGGACTTCAGGGCTTTTTGTTACGCTTTCGCTTAAAGTAATGCTTGACATTCCTTGCTTCTTTTTTTATATGCTGGGCTTTTATTTCTTCACAAAAAAACGCTATTTTTACTCTGGATTATTTTTAGGATTAAGCATTTTGACAAAGGAAATCGCACTCGTGTTTTCAGGAGCGCTTCTAATTGCAGCCATGACTAATTATAAGAAAGTGAAATTTAAAGGATTGTTATTAATGTGTGTTGGCATTGCTGTTTTTGTTCTTCCTTATTTTGCACTGCTTTACTTCACGCAGGGCGGGCTTGATGTTGTATTAAGACTGCCGTTAAGACAGCAATATTATGGAATAAGTGACTCAGACCCGCAGTGGTACGAGCTTTATGGCTGGATATACCCTTTTGTTATAATTGCCAATAACTTTTCTTTGATTTTTGTGCTTGCTTTGATTCCTTCTTTGTATTATGTTTTTAAGCATAAGAATTTTGCAAACAAGACTTTGCTTGCGCTTTTTTTAGTTATGTATTTGTCTGTTGTTTTTTTTACTGACAAAAATGAGAAGTTTATACTATTGGGAACAGGATTTTGCGCAGCAATCACTTCAATAGGCTTAAACAAGATGTTTAAGTATTATGCTTCAAATAAGGCAAGATTTGCAATTTTATTTGCAACAGTTTTAATGATGGTTGCAAGTGTGCCAGCAGACAACTCAAAGCCAGAGGTTCCAATGAGCAATGTTGCAGAGTACTTAGTTAATAACTGCAAAAACTGCACAATTTTAGTTGCTTCAGAAGTAGGAAGCGTGTATGACAGCTACTTGTTGTACGAGTCTTTTGTAAGAGACAAAGATGCAACTTTGCGCTTTATAAGACCAACAATATTTTCATCAGTGAATGCAAAAGAAGCAATAGAAAATAATTCAGTAAGCAAAGTCATTGTTATTGGAGATTATGATTTCATAAAAAGAAATGAAGAAATCAAGCCATACTTAAACAATGTTGAGTATGTAATTAATAAGTATGATGTTGCAAAAGTCTATGATTCGGACATAGTTGGCAAAATAATTATTTATGATACGAAGATTGCGCCAAGCCAAAAAGTTCCTATGTGCTTTACAGCGCTTGCAATTAATAAGAGTTTTTGCACAGAGTTTTTAAGGCCAAAAGACGCATTAAAATCCTTATAAGTGTGTTATAATTAAAAAATTATAATGAAATTTAAAGTAATGGTTAATCATGCAATACTTTTTGCGCTGCTGTTTGTTGTCTTTAGGCTTTATTTGCTAAAATTCATTTATTTGCTTGTCTTGCCTGGGTTTTGCATATTGTTGCTAACATCAAAATTTGATTTTAAAAAGACACTTTTGCTCTCTTTTCCAGCTTCTCTTGTATTGTACATTTATCCTTACTTTTTGATAACAAGGTCTTTGCTTCCAATCCCACCGTGGATTTACTTGCTTTTGCCTCTAGTGCTTGCTCTTGTTGTTTTTAAGAAAGGGTTGTTTGAATTAGAATTTAAAAATGCTATAAATTATAAAGATCTTTTTTATTCTATTTTGCCTGTTGCTATTTTGTTAATAGTTTATTATCCATATTTTACAAGAGGGGAAGTTTCGCTTACAGCAGGGACTAACAGCCTTTTATTTCAAAAAATAAATGTTGAAAGGATTTTAAACGAGTGGAAGGTGCCAATATGGACGCAGGCAGAATATGCAGGCAGCCATTTTTATTATACATATCCCCCTTTGACTTATGTGACAACAGCGCTTCTTAATGCAATTCCAACAGAGGCTGTTAATTATACAACCAATTTGACTGTGGTCGCGCTTTATTTGTACATGTTGTTTGCTTCATACATGCTTTTTAGATCATTAAAATTAGGAAAAAGCGCTTCAGTCCTTGGCATTTCAATAATGATGGGGGTTCCAATTTTAGTTGGCGAGCCAACTTACTCAGGAAATATTACTATGGCATACATGTTTTCTTTGTATCCTGCAGCACTTTACGGCTTTTTTAACATGTTTAAGGAAAAAAGGATAAAAGACGTGATTTTTTTATCATTTACTGTAGCGTCTTTTGTGATTGTTTATCACCACATAAGCTACTTTATGTTAATTCCTGCTTTTGTTACAGCAGGCGCATATTTTCTTGTAGGCAAGGAGAAGAAATTACTTCTTAAAAATGCAATTGTGTTTTTTTCAGTAATTGCCGTTTTAATTGGCGCTTGGGCGCTAAGACTTATTTTTACAAGCGAGTTTGTAACAACTTCAGGAGTAGAAGGCTCGTGGAACAAGCCATTAAGCAATTTTACAGAGTTCTTAAGTTTTATTGCAGCAACTGGGAGAGAGACAGACGACTTATACAAGCAAGTAATTACATTAACTCCTCTTTTCTTTTGGCTTGGATTCGTATCTATGTTTTTGGCGCTAAGAATTGAAAACTCAAAAATAAAAATATTAAATACTGATTTGCTTCTTCTTGCTTACTTCGCATTCTTGTTTTTTTTGATTATTTGCGAGATATTTCCGTTCCACACAATGATTCCATTAAGGGACAGATTTTATCGCATCTTTAGATACTGGGAAGTTCTTGTGCCTTTGTTTGCTTTTGGCATTGGAAGGCTTTATGAGAATGCAAGCAACATGTTTGGGTACAAGCCATTGCTGTTTGGCGCATTTTTGCTGATATTTGCTCCAATGATTGCAATGTCAAAAGATAATGCGTCTAATTGGCTTGTTGAGAACGCAATTGTAACTGACAAGTTTTCAGAGCTTACGAATTTGTTGAGAAATCTTCCTGATAGGGTTGCTTTATTTGGAGGGTATGGCCCTGCAATGATTCCAGCAATACAGAATTGGAGTGGCAAGGCCATGCTTAAGGGCTACAATTTCCAGAGGCATGCTTCTAAACTTGTTTATGAAAATTTGCTTAATCCTTTAAGCGAGGCAAGCATGGATTATATAAAAAATGATGTAACGCCTGTAAAAGCATACAACATATTTCAAGTTTCAGGCACAAACACTTTAGTTTACTTTGCATGCGACCAAAAAGGAGCTAATGCTCTAAACTTAACAGCGTCTTATAATGGGTATGAATTAATTGCGCAAGGCAGATGCCTTGTTGTGTTGTCTTTAAGACCTAAAAGCAGTCTTGTTGAAAAAGTTAAGCTTGCATGTGTAAATGCCAGTGATGATGTCAAAGCAAAAGTTCTTGATTATGAGTTAGGATACAAAGTCATAATGCCTTATTATGAGTTAAACAAAAGCGAGTGCGCTTTTGTTGTAGACAAAGACTTTGTGCTAAAAGGGAATTATTCTATCTTTAATTACTTAAGTGAAAGCCTGGATTACAAGTTCTTAAGTGACGAATCATTGATAATTAATGCCTCGCCAGGATGGATTTTATTTAAAGGCGCTTATTTTCCAACAATGCACGCGTACCAAGATGGAAAAGAGCTTGTTGTGTTGCCGACTTATCATGGAATGACATTGATAAAGTCTTTAAGTGATAAACAAATATTATTGGTGCACAAACCTCATTATTCAGAAATCCTTGGATTGCTTTTATATCTTGGATTTATTGTTTTGTTATTTGCGATTCATTTACATAATAAATAATTGCTCTAGGGTTTGCTGGATTTGGATATGCTTTTATCGGCGCAAAAACTGGCTGCGACAAATTATACGCATAATCAGGATGATGCTCGTATATGCTTGCCATAACATATTTTATGCTTTTGTTTGCAATCAATTCGTAAAAGGCAGTTTCATTCTCAGGAAAATTATATGTATTCTTTCCACTATAATATGTAATTTGCGGCTGGCTTGCAGAAATAATGTTTTCTGCAGGTAGTTGGGACAAGTATTCTCCTGCAAGTTTCACATCTTCGTATGAGCCTGCAGATAATTGCACTCTTTGATAGCCATTAATTGAATTCTCAAGCACTATGAGTATTGATAAGCTTACTAAGAATATTGTTAAGTGCTTTTTTGAGAAGACATTGCATATTAAGGCTATTCCAATAACGCTTGTAACACTTAAGAAAGGCAACAAGTGAATTAAAAATCTAAATTCTTTTACTTGCGTTATTAATGAATAAAATGATAAGAATACTGTTAAATTAAGAAGCACAAATAAATTATTCTTTTTGTTTGCTTTAAGTACGAGCCCAAGCAAGCCAAGCCATATTGTCAGCCCCATTATTATGCCGTAATTGAAAAACATTGTTGTTATGTAATACAAAGGACCTCCTTGCTGGGCTCCGCCACTTGATTCTAAGTTGAATTTTAGGAATTCTAATGCAGAATGTAGTGGGTTTCCATACATAACTAATTCATAGACGCCCAGTATTGAAAATCCTAAAATAAATCCTAAAAGCCAGAAGTAATTTTTGTATTTAAAGTTCTTTGTTAGAAGCAAGTATGCAAAATATACAAGGATAAGCACCCCGCTTGTGAATCTGATATCAAATGCGATTCCTAAAAGCAAGCCAGATAATAAATTCTGTTTGAAATCTTTATTTATGCTTTTTATGAAATAATATGAACTTGTTGCCAGGAAAAATGCTGATGGGATGCCCAGCAATATTCTAAAAGAGTAAAAGAAAAAAACCCATTGCGCGCTTGTTATTAGCGCTGCTGCAAGCGCATATCTTTCGCTGTATAATAGCCTTATTAATTTGTATGTCATGAAGATAAAGCCTAGTGAAAATAAGACGTTAATAATCCTTACCCATAACTCATTAAAACCTATTGGAAAGCTTAAGGCTGCTAAAAGCAATGGATAAAATATGCTTCTGCCTTCCCACCACCCTGTTGTTGGCGAGCCGGTAAGCAAGTGCTTTGTCATCAATAAATACTGTGTTTCATCCCACCAAGCAGCTTTGTTTACATTTATTAGGGCAAATCTTGGAATTGCTGCAAAGATAAGTATTAGTCCTATCCAGAAGTATTTGTGGTCTGTTATGCTCATACAAACACCCTTGATATTACAAATGCAAGCATGCAAAATATGCTTACAATAATTATCATGAATAAAGTTATGTACTTTTCTTTTTTGACAAGCCTCATGGCAATGTGCGTCCATGAATATGTTTTCTTGTATTTTGGTTTTAATGTTCCGTCTGGCTGCAGTATTCCTAGACTTGATGCTTGGAATTTCATTTTTGCTTTTAATGCGAATTCAACAAACCATGGGATAAACGCAATTGCTGCAAATTTTTCAATATTGCCTATTATTATGCTTGCAGCAAATGTCGAGCCAATTAGGTATGTTAAAGAATCCCCTGGCAAGTATTTTGCAGGGTGCTTATTATAATATAAAAATCCTAATAAAGCGCCGGCCATGATTAGGGCAATTATTGCTCCTTCAACATTGCCGTATAATAGTGCATACGCGCCTGTGCTGCCAAGCAAGACTGCTCCGATTCCAGCTTCCAAGCCGTTCATTCCTGCAAGCATGTTTGTTGCGTTAGAACAGAATATGATTATTAAGGGGACTATTAAGAGCGGATAAAGCAGTCCGAAGTTCACTTCGCCAAGAAATGGAATGCTTACTGTGGATGTGCCTGCATTTACAACCATTAATGGAAAAACAGCAAGAGCAGACAAGAGCAATTTCTCCCCTTGCCTAAGCCCTATGCGCGTATCGAGTTCTCCTTTGTGTGTTTTTTGTTCAGGCAGTATTATGATATCATCAAACAATCCTGTAAGCAAAGTCATGAGCAAAATTGTTGTAACGCCTGCATATATAAGCGTTAGATTTGTGGGAGCCCCAGAAATAAATGTTGTATATGCTATGTATATTGACACGCCGAGCATGAAGCCGATCACTACAGGGATTCCTCCTGATGTTGCCATTTTTGGCTTGTTCTTTTTTTGCACATCCATTGCAACTAAGCCTATTAATTCAAATTTCTTTTTGGCAAAATTAGTCATGAATAAAGTGAATATGAGCGCCATGTATGCGCTTCCAAGTATAGACCCATATTTTCCTATTAGAATGAAAATTACAGCGCAGATAATTCCTGCAATAATAATTAATTTTAATTTGCCACTCATTCATTAACTTTAAAGAAGACATTATTTTTTAAGCATTTGGGCTTGCATTGCTTAGTTCGCGGGCGCTTGCAGCTTCAAGTTCTTCATAATTGATTTTGTATATTTTAATATCTGTTGGGTCGAATTGACTGACTGTTGCAGTTATGCTTAATGGAGTTGTGTTGTCATCATACACTAGTTCAAAACCAGGCACTGTCAAGTTAAGAATATAAAGTTTTGTCATAAGTCTTTCACGAAGATTCGAAGGAATATGTATAATTCCTTGCTGCACAAAATTGTAGCATGCTGGAATGCCGTCGCTGCTTACGTCAGTGCAGCCTATGTTTGTCTCGCACTTGCAGTTATATATCATTATGTGCTGTTCATTAAGTTTTGCATTGTATATTGCTGCAAGCACAGGCCCGAATTCTTGATTGTCGCTAAACGGGACTAGTATGTTCACTATGTACGTGTCGCTGTCTGCTAATACTTTGTTGTTTGGAAGTATCATGTCTGTGCCTATTTTGCCGTATCCTGTGACAGGGGCAAATATAAGCAATGTTGAATAATTTTCAGGCATGTATATGCTGTTTTTTGTTTGTCCCTGATAAGTGTAGACAGAATAATATCCTGGCCTTCCTCCTATATTTGCCATTTGCACATACTTTAGTACATCATCATCTACTATCAGGAAATAATCAGGTCTTTTCACCCCTTGAGTCGTATTTTTGGCAAACTGATTAAGCGACCACAAGATTTCTGTTGAATTGTATCCGCTGAATAAATAACCTCCTATTATCTCATCCCATTTGACTATGTAGTTTCCTCCGTCAACTGTTGTAGTTCTGTTGCCGACTGTCTGCACCCAGTATCCGTAGTCCCACCAGTGCGTGAACACTGCATCGCTTGCAGTATTGTTTTGTACCCAATCCATTGCTTTTTGCCAGTCATCTGTAAAGCTAGGATAATACTTGTCTGCGCCTTGAAGTATTGTCATAAATGCCCAGGAGCCAACAAGTATCACTATTAAATACATTGAATATGCATATACTTTGTCTTTTAAAATGCGCTCGATTAGCTCTTTTGATCTTGTTACGCAGTATGCTGAAAGCACTAAAGCGACTGGCGTTAATGCAAAAAGAACTCTTATTGCCCCTCTTGCGCCTATAATGCTTAATGAAAACCATGCAATTAAAAGCATGTTTGCAGGGCTTATTGTGTTCCACTTTTTAGACGCACTACTTTTTATGTAATCAAGCGCAAGAACAATCAAATACAATGGAAGAAAGTAAATATATATTGCACCAAGAAATGCATTGAGCGTGTTGTATTTTGGGTCAGTGGAATATTTGGAAAACATGAACATTAAAATAAATCCTGCAAATCCAAGGATTTGAGGAATTGCTTTATACTTGAATTTTTCTAAAGTCTTTTGATAATATAAAATACTTCCTATGACAAATAATGGTATAAACCATGAAAGCCTGTGCCACCAGTCTACGCCTCGCTGGGGGTCAAAAAAGTATGGGGCTTGATTTTCGCTGACAGAAACGCAAAAAGGGCAGGTGCCAAATGGAAATAATATTGTTTCATAAGCGCTTTTTAGCTGTTCAGTAATGCTAAATATGCCTGTTATTTCTGCAATGATGAGCAAAGGTATTGACACTATTACTAAAAACACAAGAAAATGCGTTGGCTTTTTTGATTTAAAGAATGCATCATGAAATATTCTTAATGATATTATTATCATAGCAATAAATGCGCTTACAAATATTTGATGCTCGTATAATTTAAAACCGCCGTAGCGCAGTGTAAGCGTTGCATTCATTAATAATGTGGGAATTGCCCACAAGAAAAATGAGAGCGCATATTTTTTGTTTAGTCTGTTTATTAACGTAAGACCTATAAACGTTAATGCAACGCTGTGAAACAAGAAATTAGCTCCGCCCCATGTTAGCGCATTAAGTCCTCCTAAGACGCCTGAGAGCGCACCCCATGTTAATACGCCTTTTGTATTTTTTGCTTTAAGAGATTTTAGCAATGCCCATGTCATTGAAAACCAAAAGACCATTGCCAGAGCTTCTTTGTCGCCAAATCCTGCTATTGTTCTAAATAAATAGCTTGGTGCGAATGCCAAAAATAATGATGCAATGAGCGCAGTCTGTTTGTTTGTAAATTCTTTTGCCATAAGGTAATAAAAAATCATTCCAATTGCAAATGCTATCACAGGATATATTATTGCAGCATTAACTACTTTAAAACCAGGAACTAAAGGGCTTATTATGAAATATATTAACGCAATGAAATATGTGTGCGCTTGCTGTTCTTGAAATGTCTTAAAGCCAAGCGGGAAATATCTCATTTCGTCAATTTCTGGCAAATAGCCATGCTGCACTAAGTATTTTGCATATCTATAAAATACGTAAGGGTCAAGCCCTAAAGGCCTGTCTTTGTAATTAGGTATGCTAAGCGTTCTTATCCATGATGATACAAGTATTATAGATATGAGTCCTATGTAAAAAAGCATTTTTTTATTTTCTTTTAAAAAAGAAACAACAGCTTGAAAATCAATTTCTTCTTCAAAGCCTTGGCTTCGCTCTTCAGACTTTTTTAAAGGCTTTTTTTCGGTTTTTTTAAACTTTTTCTTGATGCCTTTCCAGATGTTGCTTAAGTCAATTTCGTCAAATTCTTCTTCACTCATTTTACATGCCCATTGAAATGTATGTTTCTATTATTGCTCCGGCAATTATTAATACGCTTGCAAGCAATATTAAATCTAATGAATCAAGCAAGACTTCTTTAAATTTTTTGCCCCTCCTAATTATGCCTGCACTTATTATACCCCCCGCAATTCCTGCAAGAAAATATGCAGTTATTTCTAAAATTCCGTGGAGCATGTACCTTCCAAATCCAAGAGGGACCACGCCAAAATAAGACCACACATCAGACAAATTAACCTTTATTGCATTTCCAATCGCAGTGCCTAAGACGCTTGCGTTCCATGTTAGTATGAAAAGCGCGCCAGAGCCGTATATGAGGCTGAAAAGCAGGCAGAATGCCATGACTTTAAAATTGTTTAAAATTATCATTCTCAATAAAGAAGGGTTTGTTGCCCTTCCTTGAACATTGCTGCTTATTGCCTTGATTGTTTTTATTTGCTCATTAAAAACAGCGCTTGCAAGGCTGTCTGGAAGCAGCACATACCATGTTACATAAGCAAGCATCATTCCTAAGAAGAGAAAGAAAAAAATTCCCAGTATGTCTTTGTGTTCTCCCACAAGCCATGCTTTTTCTTTTATTTTTAAGTCTTCTTCAGCTTCTTTTTTAAGCGAATTTACAATTAATGGAAGCCCTGCCATTGTTGTTAAAAACACCATTGTAAGACCTGTGTTGCTTGGAAATATCCACAGTCCTAAAAGCAGGCCTACTGACGCGTAGATAAAGCCCAAGACTGCCATGAATTGCGGTTTTTTCCCTGCTTTTATAGGATTTATGAGCGATTCAAGAACCATTTTTCACCCACAACCTTCTGCTTTTCCCTTGAAAGCCCTCGCCTGTCTGTTCTGCAATTATTATGCCAAGTTTTTCAAGAGATTTTACATATCTTCTAAAGCTTCGCATGCTTAATTTTCCTCCGTTTTCTAAATAAACTTCATATATTTTTCCTGAGACTGCTCCATTGTTTTCTTTAATTGCATCGTAAACTTTTTTTTCTTCATCACTTAGTTCAAGCATCACTTTGTCTTTTAATTTGCTCATTGCTTCTTCAACATGTTTTTTAAGAATTTTTTTGCTCGCATCTTTTTCAGCTAAACGCGCTGTTTCTATTAAAAGCGCCATCCCTTTTCTTACGTCGCTTCCTGCTCCGGACGCAATCATTTTTATCATTTCGCTGTCAATAACTCCTGGACGCAAAGCCATTTTTGCGCGCCTGCTTAGTATTTCATACATTTCTTTTTCTGTGTAATCCTTGAATTCTAAATTTCTTAAATTAAGTCTTGATGCAAGTCTTGGTTCGATATATTCTTTCCATTCAGCATGATTTGTTATTAAAATCAAGCCTGCATTGCTAAGCTCATTAATAAGAAGATATAAAATGTCTGCATCTTTTAGTCTGTCTACTTCATCTAGACATATGACTAGCCCTTTTTTTTCTTTTAATTTTGCAAGTGCGCTTTTTACAATTTCTTCTGTAGGCACGCCCTTTGGTGGGTACAGAAGACCTGCTATACGCGCAAGTTCAAGCGCTATTGTATGTGTTGTCTGATTATTCCAACAATTAATATATATCGGGATTATATCCCCTCCAGTTTTTCTTAGTTCGTTAAATACAAAATTAACGCTTGCAGTTTTTCCAACTCCTGGATTTCCAAATATAAACAAATTTCCTGCCTTGCGTTCGCTAAACAGTGGTTTTATTGATTCTGCTATTTCGGTTATTTCAGCATCTCTTTCAGGCATTTCTTCTGGCACATAATCATAATCCAAAAGAGACTCGTCAGCAAACAATGTCTCGTCATGCATAAGTATGTCAGAGAACAGATCCCTCATGTTTTTACCGGACGCGCTAGTGCTTATTAAAGTTTCCTGTATTTCGTAAAATTATTATCTTACTTTGTCTCTTTAATTCATTAATGGGCGTGAATCTTAGAAGTCTTGTGACTCCTGTTGAAATTAATTTAGAAGACTTAAAAGGAAAATCCATTGGAGTGGACGCCTTTAATTGGATTTACCAATTCATTTCAACAATTCGCCAGCCTGACGGCTCGCCTTTAAGCGACAAAAAAGGCAGAATCACAAGCCACTTAATAGGGCTTTTTTATCGCATGTCTAACTTGCTTATGCTTGGCATTAAGCCTTGTTTTGTTTTTGACGGCGCTCCCCCTGATTTTAAAGCCGTAACTTCTGAAAGAAAAATTCGCAGGGAAGAAGCAAAAATCAAATATGAAGAGGCCCTAAAAGAAGCAGATTTTGAAAAAGCGCGCTCTTTGGCAGGCCAAGCAGCTCAGCTGACTGAAGAGATGATTTCTGAAAGCAAAGAGTTGCTTAAAGCATTAGGCCTCCCTGTCATACAGGCGCCTTCAGAAGGAGAAGCCCAAATCGCATACATGACAAAAGCAGGAGACTTTTATGCGTCTGCAAGCCAGGATTTTGACACTCTTCTTTTTGGAAGCCCTCTTCTTATTAGAAACATAAATATTAGTGGCAGGAAAAAACTTCCAGGAAAAAACATATGGGTGAATGTCAAGCCAGAACTTATTAAATTAGAGAACGTATTGGGCGAATTAGGGCTCTCGCGCAAGCAATTAGTAATTCTCGGCGTGTTGGTCGGCACAGATTATAATCCTGGCGGTGTTAAAGGCGTAGGTCCAAAAACTGCCCTAAAGCTTGTAAAAGAGCATAAAGACGAATCTGTGTTCAAGCATGTTGAATGGGGCTTTGACATTGAGCCAAAGCAAATAATTGATTTCTTTTTAAATCCGCCTGTGCTAAAAGACTACAAGCTTGCTTGGCATTCAGTTGATGAAGATTTAGTCCGGGAGATTCTTATAAAAGAACATGATTTTTCTTCTGAAAGGGTGGAAAACACTTTAAAGAAAATTAAAAAAGCTTCAAGCGCCATGGGCCAGCAAGACTTGGCAAAGTGGTTTAAATGATGCGACTTCATGCATTTATTTCTGGCATTGTGCAAGGCGTGTTTTTTAGAAGCAATACAGTAGCGCATGCTAAGCAATTAGGTCTTAAAGGATGGGTTCGCAATCTAGATGACGGCAGAGTGGAAGTTGTTGCAGAAGGGGGCGTAGAGTCTTTAAAAAAACTTCTTAAGTGGCTATATAAAGGCCCTTCTGGAGCCATTGTTAAAAAAGTCGAGTATGAATGGCTTGACGCAACAGGCGAGTTTAGTGATTTTGAAATTTTATACTAGATAAAACTATTTGATTTGCGAGTTTCCACATTGAGATGCCTGTTTTTTCTGATTCTTCTTTTAATTTTTCTTTTAAATATTCAGGAACTTGCACAGACCTGTTTTTATATAATATATCCTCATTATTCCATTCTATTTTTGTATTAAAAAAATAATGCTCGTACAAACTTGCTCTTACAAGTTCTGAAAATGAAAATATTCGTTTGTATGACATATTGTTAATTGCTTCTGCTGTTTTTCTTCCATACGCAAAATTAATAAATGCCTTTTTTTGATTTTTTGCGTTATTTTCTCTTATTAAACTTTCAAGCCCATCTATTGCGCACCTTACTTTTTCTGAGAAATTTTCAGCATTATCTATATAATAGACAGGCGTAACCACGCTTAAGAGCACTTTTTTACAAGAAGGATTATAATAATACAATTTATATTTTTCAAGCTCTGGCATTTCCTTCTTTTTTATTCTGCCTATGTCTTGGAAATAAAGAGCTAATCTTATAGAATCTCCTTTTGAGCTGTAAAGACTTTCAAGAAATTCATACTGCCTTTTATATATAGATATGCTGGTGATCTTTGTTTTAGGCCTTGGAAATTCAATTGTCATGTATTGCTTATTCTATCTTTTTTTCTTAAAAAAATTTTTGGCAGGACCTTCTTTAATTGCCCATCCAAAACCTATCCCTATTGCTATTGCAAGCCCCATGCTAATTCCAAGCACTAAGTATCTAAATGAATCTTCAATTAACGCAGTGTTTTCTAATCCAAACTTTGGAAGCGCCATTACAATTCCTAAAAAAAGAGTAATTCCATAGACAACTCCGCTAATTGTTTCTTTAAAAGGAAACGTTGAACTTAAAATATGTCTCTTGAAAAAATCTGCAAGTATCAATGTTATGACTATTATTACTGAGCCAAGAATTATTGAAGGGATAGCTGTAAGGACTCCTCCTAGAAGCTCTGCAATGAATGTAAGCGTTGCTTTTGATGCTGCTTCTTTTAAAAACACTATTAAAATATAATACTTGATAATTACGCTTGTTGTTTTTTCTACTGAAATGTTAAATAGCGGTTCTTTTAATTTTGCTTTTTCAACCCACTTGTCAACTTCCCAGGCATGCATTAATTTATAAAGAATTTTTTCTGTGAGCTTTGCAATGAGCCATCCTAAAATTATTATTATCAAAGCTGTAGCTGCTTTTGGTATTGCAATTATTGTATTGCTGATAATTTCATTTATAAGTTGCGTTGGGAGATCAAGCATCTCATAAGTCATATTTGCGCTAGCCATTAATTATTATTTACTCATTGATTAATTTAATAATGTTTTGGGTAGTAACACTTAAAAAGCGCACGCTTTATTTTTACAGAATATGATAATTAAAGGCCTTGATAAGGAGCTTGAATTTGATTTTAGGGGCTCTGTGCTAGCTTTGCTTAAAGCCCTTAAATTAAATCCAGTAGAGCATTTAGTGATTGTAAATGGGGAACTTGCGCACGAGTCAAAGCATTTATGCGGCAACGAAGAAGTCAAAATAATTCGCGTGGTTTCAGGAGGTTGAATATGAAGTGCGAGTCTTGCGGAAAACCTGCAGTTGTCAATAAATATTGCAAAACATGTTTTATAAAATACTTTGAAAAAGAATTTAAAAAAGGTCTTGGCAACCTTAAAGGCAAGTCTTTGTGCGTTGCTGTTTCAGGGGGAAAAGACTCGCTGACGACTCTTTATTTAACAAAAAAATTCTATCCAAAAAACAAGATTCTTGCCTTATTAATTGACGAAGGGATTAAAGGATACAGGCCTCACACTATCAAATCTTTGAAAAAATATGCCAAAGAATGGGACATTCCTTATAAAATTGTAAAATTTGAAAAGCCGCTTGACGATATTAAAGGAAGTCGCGCATGCAGTGTTTGCGGCGTGTTGCGCCGTTATTACTTGAACAAACATGCGCGCGGCTTTGACGTTTTAATTACTGGGCACAACCTTGATGACGAAGCGCAAGCAACACTAATGAATGTATTCATGCGCTATGCTTCGCGCTTTAAGCGAATGACAATGCCATTAGTTACACACAAATTATTCATTAAGCGCATAAAGCCTTTGCGCCATTTAAGCGAACGCGAAGTCATGGCATACTTTATTCTTAAAGGGTTTGATACTCCTATGGATGAATGCCCTTATGCGCGCAGCAGTTTCCGCGATGTAGTGAGAACTGCATTAAATGAATTCGAATGCAAGCACCCTGGCTCAAAATTAAACATAATAAAGGCCTACGATTCCCTAAACATTAGCAACAGCACAGGACACTTAAGCTCATGCATATACTGCAATGAACCTTCAAGCAACGAGGTGTGTCAAGCATGCAAGATATTAAGGAATTAGTTTTAAAGGAAAAATCAAGAACTGACGAAGCTTTCAGAGCAATGACTGTGAAAGACGACAAATCTGCGCGCGATTTGTACGAGTTGGCAAAATCCTATTATGAAGACGCAAAATACTTCCAAAGCAAAGGAGCTTACTTAGAAGCTTTAGAACTGTATTCTTATCTTTGGGGCTTGCTTGATGCTGGAGCCCGCCTAGGCCTCTTTGACCCAGGAACTGCGCGAAAACATTTTAAAATAGAACAAGATTAATTCTTTTGTGAAATACCGTTCTGAAAGCCAAAAAGAAGTTTCTTTATTTATTTTTAAAAACACGCCTTCTGCAAGGAACAAAGTTGATGCAATACTTACAGAAACAGACGCTTATGCAACATATATTGAAGGCATAAAATATTCAACTCTAATAATTGACAAAGACCTTGCTGAATTAGTCAAATCCCGCCTAAAAGGCGCAATAAAAAAAGAAATCAAGGACTTAACAGCTTTTTTCTTGTCTTTCCCAAAACAAGCGCTTACAACGCCTGGCATATTGTTTTTTATGTTAAATAGATTCAAGCAGCTAAATATTAATATAGTCCAACTAATTACCTCTTACACAAATTTGATAATTGTAGTCAGCAAAGAAGACGGAATCAGAGCTCAAAAATTATTGGGTGTGTAATGTGAGCGAAGAAGAAGCTTTGTCTGTAAGAGAACTCTTAAAAGGAGTATACGACCTGCTTGCGCAAAGAAATGAGCACGAAAACATTGTTTTTGAAAAGCCCTGCGCCACATTGATTGCTTACGACTTTGATTTGCACAGAAAAAGAAGAGGATACATGCGTTACGCAGAAGCAAACATATACAATTTTAATGGCAAACAATATTTGATAGCCAGGGGAGAAAAGTGCGGCAGTTACCCTGCTGAGCCTTATGACAGCGACATACTTTATGTTGAAGTGTTGTCTAAAGAAAACATTCAAGACCTGATAAAAAAATATGAAGAAAAAACAGACTTATGTTTAATGGACAAAATGTATTTAGATCTATTACGTTGCGACCTTGATCTCATAGATAATGGCGGTTTTATTGAAAGCCTTATAGAACGATGCAGATATTTTGAGAATTCCTTAATAGTTGGATATGCTGATGGGCGTATCACACTTGAACCAGAACTACTTGAAATGTTAGGTCCAAAAATAGAAGATATGATCTATCAAGATGTGGAGCGCGACAGCAGATACATTGCATTTTCAACACTTAAACCTGTTGTTGTAAAACAAATGAAGTACAAGCCAGAATTTGTCGAAGTTTTGACAGAAACTATTGAAAAATATTTGAGGGGTTTGTAAATTAAATTGAAATTATATTTTAAATAACATTGTTTTATAAATATTAATTAACACCGTCTTGTTAATCCTTGAGGCGCCCATTTTATGTGAATGCCCTGAGAAGCAAATTAAAGGTTGATAATTCTTAATAATTTTTAATAAAATTTTGGACCCAAATCTGCTTTTATTATGTATTGATTTGTCAAAAAATCCATACGGGGGTGTATGCGAGAAAACTAAGTCAACTTTTTTTAGTTTATTTAATAACTCATTAATTTCTATTTCCATTTTAACTGCTTTGTTAATTTTTTCAGGCCTGTTTTTTTCGCACCACCAACGTTCCATAAAAAAGTCCAAAAATAAAACATTAAGACCATTAATCTTTACTAACTTGTTGCCAACATATTCGATGTTATTTTTTTTAAAAAAATTTAGTAGACCTTCTTTTATATTTAAATCTGCGTTTCCTAAAATTGCTAAACAAGGTTTTTTGGTAAGCAAGGTACTTAAGACTTTCTTACTTGATTCAAGTAAGACTTCTATGGCGTCATTTTCTGTTCCTTTATTATTTAATATAAAATCTCTCAATAGTGAGGCGTTACCATAATCTCCTAGCAGTATTATCATGTCAGCAGAGTCGTCAACAAAGGGGATTTCCCCATGAAGATCTGAAATTATCTGAATATTAGTGATATTTTTAAATTGATTCATCAGTAATAAACAATTATGGATTCTATTAAATATTTTTCAGTAAGTTACTAAAAACATATTAATGAGTCTATTGAAGCGAGAAAAAATTTTGAAAATCAAATGTTTGAAGTTTTTGAAAGACAGATTTTTCTTTTTAATTTTATATAAAGGTCCATTGAACCTATTGAGTAACCTTTAAAAAGGATTACACATTTCCTTGACTCTATGGCTGACACTTGCATTTCATGCAAAAAGGACATAAGCACTATTGAGAACTCTGTCATTTTTAAATGCCCGAAATGCGGTGAAAAAATAGTACGATGCGGCAGGTGTCGCAAATTAGGGATTAATTACAAATGCCCTAAATGCGGGTTGGAGGGTTTATAATATGGGAAAAGTGCTCGTAACTTTAAGAGTTATGCCAAAAGGCGTTGAAACAGACCTTGACAAATTAATGGAAGATATAAAAGAGATTTTAAGCAAGCATGCAGAAGGCGAGGCAGGCTTTAAAAAAGTGCCAATTGCTTTTGGCTTAGTGAGTTTGGAAGTCAATTTTGTTATGGATGAAAAAGAAGGAGGAACAGAGCCAATAGAAAAGGAAATAAGCAATTTAGAAGACGTGTCTGGCGTTGATACAATTGGCGTAACATTACTTTAATTCTTTTGCAAAAATAATTGCTTTTTTATTTGGGTATATCCCTTTTTGTTTATTAATTTCTTTAAAGCCAAGTTTTTTTAACATTTCAATTCTTTTTTTCTTCCCCTCTTTTTCTATCACTCCAATTCTTTTTAATTTTAGAGCTTTGCATTTTGTGTACAGTTCTTTAAACAAGGCTATGTCTTCCTTTTTAACAGCCCATGCATTGATTTCAAGCATGTTATGCAATTTTTGGGCAAGGATTACACCATTAATTTCTTTTTCAACACTTATGAGTGAGACATTTGCATCTTTTATGTTTCTTAGTATGCTCGTTATGTTAATGTCAAGCCCATGATTTTTTAAGAAGTCCCAAATTCTTATTGCATCTTGCGTTTTTGGCTTTAAAATCATAATAATTATAACAAAGAATTGATTATTAATTTTTGTGATAGACAAAATTGTTAGAGATATTAAGTCTTTAAAGATTCAAGGCGCATCTAACATTGCTTGGACAGGCCTCCATGCCTTGGATTATGTGGCAAGGACTTCAAAAGCTAAGAGCAAGAAAGAGTTCTTAAACGAATTGCGTGCTGCAAAAAACAAATTATTTGATGCTAGGCCTACTGAGCCCATGCTTCGCAACGCCGTAAGATACGTTCTTTTCAAGGCAAAAGAAACTGACGAATTTAATTACAGAAAAGAGACGCGCGATTACATAAAATCATTATATGGAAGCGCTATTAAAGCAAAGAAGCGCGTAATTGATATTGGCAAAAATGTTGTCAAAAAAAATTACACTGTTTTGACACACTGCCACTCAAGCACTGTTGCAGGAATTCTTAAAAAAGCAAAGCCAAAAAAAGTCATATGCACAGAAACCAGACCTTTGTTTCAAGGCAGGATAACTGCAAAAGAACTTGTTAGCGCAGATATAAATACTACTATGATTATTGACAGCGCAGTTGCTGATTTCATTAAAGAGGCAGACATAGTCCTTCTTGGGTGCGACGTGATAGCTCCAAATTATGTTGTTAATAAAATAGGTTCTAAATGCATAGGGTTGTTGTGTGAAAAGTACGACATTCCTTTATACATCTGTTCAACAAGTTTCAAGTTTGACCCAGAGTCAAGATATGGCGTTGGCGTCAAGATAGAAGAGCGAAGCCCAAAAGAAGTATGGAACAAACCTCCAAAAAATCTTAAAATACTAAATCCGGCTTTTGACATCATTGATTACGACAACATCACAGGGTTTATTAACGAGTTGGGAGTCTTTAGTCCTGACTCTTTGTTTGTCACTTTACGCGAAAAATACAAATGGATGTTTGAACCATGAAAAGAGCATTAATTTTTGATGCAACAGGACTTTTGTACTATCGCGAGCCAGGGCATTACGAGCCATTAAGAGAATTGCTTAGAAGGCAGGGCCTAAAAGTTAGAAATCCTTGGATTGTTTATGACGTTGTAAATAGATACTCAAAAGTAGGCATTATTCATCAAAAAGAAATGATTGAAATCTTTTTAAAAGTGCTTGGAATTTACACTCCTAAATTTGCAAGAGAATATTTTAAGACCTACAAAAAATTAAAGTCGCAAGTTAAATTATGCCCTCATGTTAAAGAAGGACTTAAAAAATTATATGACATGGGCTTTAAATTATTTGTATTTTCTGACAGTTCTACAACATCTCTTGAAAAACTTAAATGGCTTAAAAAATTAAAAATTGCAAAGTACTTTGACAAAGTCATTTGCTCTTGCGACGTTGGCTACTTAAAAAGCGACATTAAAAAATTTAGAAAATTCTTGAGAATGATAAATGTTAGAAAAAACAATGCAGTTTTTGTTTACCACGAGCTTCAAGATGTTGTAAGCGCCAAGCTTTTAGGCGTTACATGCGTAAGCGTCAAAAAAGGCATTTTAGAAGATTATTACATTAAAGACTTAAGCGAACTTCCAGAACTTATGAAAAAACTAAATAAGTGTTAGCATCCTTAATTTTTCTATGCGCTTAAAAGTTAGAGACTTAAACATATCTGGCGGGAGTTTTGACATTGTAGTTATAAATCAAGACACAGCCTCTTCTTTAGATATTCACGCCTCAAGCCGTCTGCGCTTGACAAGCGGAAGGCGCTCTGTTGTTGCAGTTGTTGACTTGGCTGAGCCTAATGTATTAAAACGCGGAGAAATAGGGCTTTTTACAGAAGTTTATGAAAAACTTAAAGTTAAGGACGGCGATTTTGTTAATGTATTTGCAGTCCCTCAACCAGAAAGCGTTGAGTACATAAAAAAGAAGCTTGACGGCCTTGAATTAAACAGCAACGAGATCAAAAGCATTATAAAAGACATTGTAAAAAACCATCTTAGTCAAGTTGAGATGAGCGCTTTTGTAACTGCTTGTTACACAAGACGCTTGACCATGGATGAAACATATTATTTGACAAAAGCCATTGTTGATACTGGAGAAACTATCAAATTTAAAGATGAAGTAATATTAGATAAACATTGCGTTTCAGAAGACACTCCCTTGCTTATTAAAGACACTTCTGGATTAAAAGTTGTACGTTTTAAAGATTTAGGTTTAAAATATGATTTTAGAAAATGCGACGCAGAAACTGAAGAGGCGAAAATAACTAATTTAAAAGCATTAACTTTTGATGAAAATAATAAACTTGTTTTTGATGACATTGTTTCTATAATTAGACACAAGGCTCCTAAAAAATTATATCGTATAATACTTAAAGGCAATAAATACATTGATTTGACTGATTATCACACAATTTTTGTTCTTAAAAAAGGCGCAATTAGAAATTTGCCTGTAACATCATTAAGAAAAGGCGATTATGTTGTTGTCCCAAGAGCGTTTAGTTATTCTAAAAAAATAACTTCAATTAATCTGCTTGAATTTGGTTTAAAAAATGGATTAATTGATAAAGAAATAATATATCATTCAGATGGCACGGTTTCTTTAAAAAAGAGTGGTAAAAGCATAAATTTAAATATGCCCATTAATACTGATTTAATGCATTTTCTAGGTTTATACTTGGCTGAAGGGTTTACAAATTACCAAGGTGTATTTTTAAATTTTGGTTCGCATGAAATCAAATTAATCAATAAAGTTATAGAACTTATTGAGAGATTATTTAATGTAACTCCTACAATAAATAAACCTCACAAAACTGCTGTAAGGATATGTATATACAATCGGTTGCTTGCTAAATTATTCAAGCATTATTTTAAATTTAATGATGGCGCCACGAACAAAAGAATACCTGATTTAATATTTTCTTTGCCTGATGACCTTAAAATTGAATTTTTAAAAGCTTATGCAATGGGTGATGGTTATGTAAGAAGGGGTTACGAATGCGTTTTTGTAACTAATAGCCCTTATATTGCTGAGCAACTGCAGTATTTGTTATCCATTCTTGGCATGTCATCATCCATTAGCGAAGCAGAAGAAAGAAATACTATATTCCCAACAAGAACATCTAAAGTTAACAAAAGTTACTACATATACACTCAAGCAAGAGAGCTATTTGGAGGCAGGACAGGCGCAAATGTATCTTTTAAAAATTTAATACCAATTAAAGAATCAGGTTTATATAAATTAGTAAATGAAGATATAGGATGGATCGATAGAAGAAAAATTAAGAATCAAAAATATTTGTGTTTTGAAACTGCTAGAAAAATATTAAATAAATTAGGCAATAAATATCCTATCCTTAAGAAACTTATTGATTCTGATTTGTCGTTTATAGAAATCAAAGATGTTGTGCCTTTTAATTACGCTGGTAAATACGTTTATGATCTAAAAATGAAAAAATATCACAGATTTGTTGCTGGCAAAGGTCCCATGCTAATACATAATTGCATCGGCGGCATTTCAGGAAACCGCACTACAATGATTGTTGTTCCAATAATTGCTTCTTTTGGCGTAAAAATTCCAAAAACAAGCTCCCGCTCAATTACAAGCCCTGCGGGCACAGCAGACACAATGGAAATCTTAGCGCCTGTTGAACTTAGTGTCAAAAAAATCAGGCAGGTTGTAACAAAAGCAAACGGGTGCATTGTTTGGGGCGGAAACATTAATTTGGCAGCAGCTGACGATAAACTAATTAGCGTAAGGCACCCTCTTGCTTTGGATCCTGTAGGCCTTATGCTTGCAAGCATTATGGCAAAAAAGGCAGCAGTAGGCTCCACTCATGTTTTAGTTGACATTCCTTTAGGTGCTGGCGCTAAAATAAAAGACCTTGGTGAAGCCAAATTTTTAGGAATGCAGTTTATAGAGCTTGGCAAAAGACTTGGGATCAAAGTTAAGCCAATAATATCAGACGGAAGCAAGCCTATTGGCAAAGGCATAGGGCCTGTTCTTGAGGCGCGAGACGTTTTAAGCGTGCTAAGAAACGAAATTGGAGCGCCAACTGACTTGTATAACAAGTCTTTAAGGCTTGCTGCTGAACTTCTTGAATTCTCTGGCGTTGTCCCTGTTGGAGAAGGTTTTCATATTGCTAAAGACATTCTTGACTCTGGCAGGGCATATGAAACAATGAAGCAAATCATTAAACTGCAAGGCGGAGACCCTGATATAAGCCCTAGCGCGCTAAGGCCTGGAAAATACGAATACGCTCTTTATTCTCCGAAAACAGGAAAAATAAAATTCATGAACGACGACCTAGTTTCTAAGATAGCTAGAATGGCAGGCGCTCCAAAAAGCAAAAAAGCAGGAGTATATTTGCACAAGAACGCAGGAGACTTTGTTAAAAGAGGCCAAGAAGTGCTGACAATTTATTCAGAATCTGAAGACTTGCTTAAAAACGCAAAAGATGTGATACGCAAAGACTTATTCATCATTACGTAATCTTTTTAAATAGTTATTTAATTCATTCTCCCTTATGGGAAGAATTAGAACTGATGAAATAAAGAACATTACATCAATGATATTAGGCAAATATACGCTTTCGTATTTTAGCGACGACTTTGAGACTAACAAACAAAGGCTTAAGTCCTTGCCTGAAGAATTCCCAAGCAAGAAGGTCTTAAACAAAGTTGCAGGCTACATTACATTTCTTTACAAAAGAGAGCGCGAAGAAGAGAAAAAATTGCTTGCTCCCTCAAAATAATTGTCCTAAAATTTATAAAGAGAAATAATATAAAATCATCTTATGACAAGCCAGCGTGGTTGTCCCTGGAGAACATAAAGATTTTCTTAGAGGCAGGACTGGGCTTGTCTTTAAGTGCTTATTCAATTTTAATGGATGCACGCAATACAAAGCTGTTAAATACATTTCTAAGGAGCAGAATTTAGCTACTTCAACAATTAAATACGCTTTAAAAAAACTAAGAGAAGCCGGCGTAATTAGTTACAATGGAAAAATTACATTTACTCAATTTGGGGAGGTGTTAAAAAATGAGATTAAGTAAAATGCTTGCAGATTTGGAATCAAAGATTTTGCCATATCCTGAGCAGTACAGTCTTGAGAGACTTAGACAAACTGCTTTTAAAGTCTTTGATGGAGATTTTAAGAAAATTAAAAGCACATACGAATGCTTGCTAAAAATTACAAGTTTTTATGATTTGATAAATGCAGACCTTTTATTTGAAAAAATTTATAATGCGACAAAAGAGGCGCCAGCAAGCATATTTCCAATGTTTTCAGGATATGATGAGCTTTATGAAATTCTAGAGACATACAAAGTGCCTTTTGAGTTTTGCGAGTGCGATCTTGAGGATACAAAAGATTGCATTGTTGACTTGATTTTTGAGAAGAGAGGAAATAATTTAAAGCTTGAAAGGCTGTTTAAAGACTTAAGCATTATTGAGCGCGTAGCAGAATACATGGCTGTTGTCACTTCACTTCAAGACACTGGCAAAATAGTTTTTGATAAAAGGAATTCATACACGCAGTATTTTACTGCAAAAAAGATATTTCGCCTTTTAGGCGTGAAATTTGGCAAAGTGCCTGTTATCATCTACAATAATAGAAAAGTTAATAGCGAGAATTTGCATAGGTGATTATA
This sequence comes from Candidatus Parvarchaeota archaeon, assembly GCA_017608505.1. GTDB lineage: Archaea > Nanobdellota > Nanobdellia > WJKC01 > WJKC01 > JAFCFT01. The sequence goes on from JAFCFT010000001.1 coordinate 65,964, forward strand.
ATGAAAAATGTCATAAATCCTTTTGGAACAAGCACGATTAAAGATTATGAAAAATTATTCAAAGAATTTGGAGTTTCTCGCTTTAGCAAGATTTTGCCAAAAATGCCTGACCCTTTAGTCACAATGAGAAGAGGAATCATATTTGGACATCGCGATTTAGAAATAATAGTTGATGCTATGAATTCTAAAAAGAAATTTGCTGTTATGAGCGGGATAAAACCAACAAATTATCTGCATATTGGGTCTAAAATGATTGTTGACGAAATTGTTTATTTCCAGAATCATGGCGGTCTTGTGTATTATTCTATTGCTGATTTAGAGGCTCTTGTTGACAATGGATTGCCTTTAGACGAGTCGCGCAAATTTACATATGACAACCTCCTTGATTTAGCAGCGCTTGGCATTGATTTAAAGAAAGCACGCATATACTTGCAGTCAGAGGAAATTAAAGTGCAGCGCTACGCTTATGTTTATTCCCGCAATGTCACAAACAATATGCTGCGCGCCATTTACGGCGAACATCCAGTTGGCATTTATATGGCAGCATTAACTCAAGTGGCAGACATACTTTTGCCGCAAATCGAGCATGGAAAAATGCCTGTGGTGGTTCCTGTTGGATTTGACCAAGACCCTCACATCCGCCTGACACGCGACATTGCAAAAAAACACGGCTTGATTCCTCCTGCTTCGACATATCACAAGTTTATGTGTTCTTTGACAGGCGTTGACAAGAAAATGAGCAAGCGCGAGCCGCAGGGTATAATTTACTTAAATGAGCCGCCTGAAGTTGCCAGAAAAAAAATAATGAAGTATGCTTTTAGCGGAGGGCAGCCAACAGTAGAAGAACACCGCAAAAAAGGAGGCAATCCAGACATAGATGTTTCTTATCAGTATCTTACATTTTTAGAAGAGAACGATAAAAAATTAAGGCAAATATATGAGGATTACAAATCTGGGAAATTGCTTTCAGGAGAACTTAAACAAATACTTGCTTTAAAAATTGAGGCTTTCTTAAGAAAGCACCAAGAAAAGCGCGAGAAAATGCGCAAAGTAGTTGACAAATTCATAGCTTCCCAAGGATTTTCTGCTTAGCTTTTTTAACTTTAGCTTCTAACTCTTTTTCATTAATTTTTTCCACTAACTTGTAGTTCTTCAGTTTGTATTCCCCATTAATTAAGACAGAATTAATACAGTTGTTCTTAAGTATATTTAAATACAATCTTTCAATTTCTTTATACGGCCTTACTTTCCATAAGTCTATAAGCAAGAGATTTGCTGGAGCGCCTTCAAATATTCCTGCTTCTTCCCATAACGCGTGCCCGTTCCACAACATATTGAACGCATCGCTAACACTTATTTTTCCAAGACTTATTGCTTTTAGAGCCTCGCTTCTTATGTCTGGATTTGGGTTCCATGGAAACTCATCTGTTCCAAGCCCAACATTAATCTTGTGTTCAAGCATTAATTTTGTGTTTGGAATTTTTCTTGATATTTCATAATTGCATGTTGGGCAGTGTATTACTGGCACGCCGTGGCCTGAAAGCAAAAGCGTTTCTCCAATGTCAATGTACGTGCAGTGAGCAAGACTTACATCATAATCTAAGAATCCAAGACTTTCTAAATAATTTATAGTTCTTTTCCCAGTTGCCTTTTTAATTTTTACAACTTCATCGCGCGTTTCAGCAGCGTGCATGTGCACTTGTAAATCGTGCTCTTTTGCAAACTCAAGCGCTTGGCGTATTAATTTTGGCGAGCACTCAACTTCATTTGCAAGCCCTACGTAAATTTTGTCTTTGTGCTCTTTATTAAGCTGTTCAATCATCTTAAAAGAGTTTTCAATGTTTTGCGCTTCTTCATACTTGTCTTTTAATGGATACCCAGACAAGTAATTTAATCCAAGTTTTTCTAAGGCTTTTATCACTGGCTTAGGGTGCACATCCATTGTCAGTACATTTGTTACCCCACTTTTTAAAAACTCAATTCCTGCAAGCAACGCTGCATTGTAAACGTCTTCTTTTGTTCTTAATCTGTGCGCTTTAAATCCAACTTTTGTGAAAAATGTAAATTTTGAGAGGCCAAGCCCCAGCCCGCTTATCAGTCTTGAAGCCATGTGCGTATGGGCATTTGCAAACCCAGGAATCAAAAGCTTTCCAGCGCAGTTTTCCCCTTTAGGAAGCGACTTGCTTATTTTGCGAATTCTTCCATGCTTTAACTCAATGTCTCTCTTGACTAAAGAACCGTTTTCTATAATTTTAACATCATTTAATATCATTAGACATTATTATTAACGCAACTAGTACTTATTATTTTTGTTCAAATTATCAATAGTATCCCAGGCTTTCCTGGAAGCGCGCTTTTTGCCTTTTTATCATATATAGCATCTTCTGCTTTGATAATTTCCACCTTGCACTCGAACTCGCGTTCAATGAAGTCTTTAGATTCTGTAAAGAATGAATATTCGTCCTTTTGCGAGATTTTTATTGGAACAACCTTGCTTAAGTCTCTAGTGACTGTTTGAATTATTTTTACTGCTTCACTTCCATGCTTTTTTATTGCAGGAACATTCATTGCCTGCTTAGTTATTGCTTTAAAGTCTCTTTTATCCTTTGCTTCTCTTATTATGTCTATTAGTTTGTACTTCCATGATTCGCTAATGAAAATCTTAATTGTATCTGGTTTTTTATCAACAAGTTTTATTATTTCATTAATGTCTCCAATAACTTGACTTAAAATTTGGTCAAGCACTTCTGCTTTTTCATCTATTAATTTTTTGTCATACTTTGGCCATTCTGCAACCGAGACAAATCCAGATCCTCCTATTTTTTCCCATAATTCTTCACAAGTATGAGGCATAAATGGTGAAAGCAGAATTATTAGTTTTGTGTAAGCATAGTCATATATCTCATATCTTATGTCTGTCTTTACCCTATTAAGTGTGTTTGTAAGTTCCATAATGCTTGCAATTGCCATATTAAATTCATAATTCTCAATCTGCTCTGTAACTTTTTTTATGGTCCTGTGTAACTTGCCTACAACACTTTTCTCTTTAGAGCTAAGTGACTTTGGTAACTTGTCATTAAAAGACACTTTGTCACTCATCATTATAACTTTTTTTATGAATTTGTGGCTTGCGGAAACTCCCTTGTCTGTCCAGTCAAGTTCCTTTTCTGGTAGTGCTGCAAACAGTATGAATAGTCTTGCAGTGTCTGCGCCATATTTTTCAGTAATCTCTTTAGGCTCTACTATGTTTCCTATGCTTTTGCTCATTTTAACGCCGTCTTTTATGACCATGCCTTGAGTAAGTAATCTCTTAAATGGCTCGTCAAAATTAAGCATTCCAATATCTCTTAAGAACTTAGTAAAAAAGCGCGAGTAAAGCAAGTGCATCACTGCATGTTCAATACCTCCTATGTACTGATCAACAGGCATCCAGTACTTGACTTTTTCCTTATCAAAAGGTGCTTTATCATACTTTGGACTGCAGTATCTTAAGAAGTACCATGAGGAATTAAAGAATGTGCCCATTGTGTCGGTTTCTCTTCTTGCTTTGCCACCGCACTTTGGGCATGTTGTGTTTACAAAGGACTTGCTTGTTTCTAGAGGATTCCCTCTTCCAAATTTTACGTCATCAGGGAGCAGTACTGGAAGGTCTTTAAATGGAACTGGAACTATGCCGCAGGATTCACAATGAATCATTGGTATTGGCGTTCCCCAGTATCTTTGCCTTGATATTGGCCAATCTTTTAGTTTATATTGTGTTGCTTTTTTTCCAAATCCCTTTTTTTCCATCCACTTGCTAATTGCTTTTTTTGCTTCTTCACTTTCCATACCGTCAAATTTACCTGAATTAATAAGCACTCCTTCATCAACATAAGCCTCTTTCATTTTTTCAGGGGCGAGTTCTTTACCCTTTGGCTTTATTACAACTTTTATTGGAAGCTTGTATTTCTTTGCAAACTCAAAATCTCTTTGATCGTGAGCAGGCACAGCCATTACTGCACCAGTTCCATAACCCATTATTACATAGTCAGCAATGTAAATCGGGCATTCGTCTCCATTAACAGGATTTATTGCATAGTGCCCAATGAACATTCCTTTCTTTTCTTTGAAAGATTCTCTTTCAAGCATTGTTTCATGCTTTACTTCCTCGATAAACTTCTTTACACGCTCTTCATATTTTGTTCCTTTAACTAATTCCGTAACTAAAGGATGTTCTGGAGCAATGACCAAATATGTGATGCCAAAAACAGTATCTGGTCTTGTTGTAAACGTTGTTACTTCTTTGTTTGTATCCTTAATTTTAAATTTAATTATGATACCTTTGCTTTTTCCAATCCAGTTTTTTTGCATGACTAGCACTTTCTCTGGCCAAGTTCCTTTAAGCTGTTTTAAGTCATTTAGCAATTCATCAGCATAAGCGGTTATTTTAATAAACCATTGTTCGAGCATTTTTTGGGTGACAAGAGATTTACATCTCCAACATTTGCCGTTTTCAACTTGCTCATTTGGTAGGGTTGTGTTGCATCCAGGACACCAATTCACAGGAGACTTTTTCCTATAAATTAATCCTTTTTCGTACATTTTAAGAAATATCCATTGGTCCCATTTATAGTACTCTGGAACACATGTAATTATTTCTTTATCCCAGTCGTAACTAAATCCTATGCTTTTTAATTGTGCTTCCATGTCTCTTATGCACTTCATTGTCCATTCTCTTGGATGTGCGCCCCTAAGAATTGCAGCATTTTCTGCAGGCAGTCCAAAAGCATCAAAACCCATTGGATAAAGCACATTGTATCCATTCATTCTTTTAAATCTCGCTATACAGTCGCCTATTGAGTAATTGCGCATGTGTCCCATGTGAAGCTTACCGCTAGGATAAGGGAACATTTCAAGACAATAAAATTTCTTTTTTTTCTTGTCTATTTTTGTCTTGAATATTTTGTTTTCTTCCCACCTTTTCTGCCACTTTTTTTCAATGCTTCTAAAATCCATATGCATTCACACGCCTTCTATATTTTTAATTCTTGCTTCAATATTTCATCCAAGTCTTTTTTAGAGTTTATAATTCCTATTTCATCCCTTAATTCAAAATTCAAATAATCTGGATATCTGATTTTGTATGCTTTTTTGTTTTTAAAAAGCAGTCTTATATTGCCTGCTATTACTTCATAGTATCCACTACTTTTCTTAATGTTTTTGTATATCTCTCTTCTAACTCTCCATTTTTTGAGGGAATTTTCGTTTTCATATATCTTTATGAAAATCTCTTCGTCTATTGGATGATAATTAATTATTTTGTAGGTCATTATTGATGCCCCCAGGTTCTCATTTTTTTAATAATGCCTTCTAAATATTCTTTATTATCTGTGAATGGTATTTTAATTTTGTTGTTTCTTTCCCAAAAATATGTAGGGTCTTTATCAATGCATCTGAATTCAATGTAAGCACCAATAGTTCTTGCTTCGATTCTCGGCATATTTTTCATTCTTATGATGCCTTCATAATTGCAATTTTTATTATAGCAGTTTATTATGTCTGCAACCATTTCTTTTACGTTTTCATAAACTTTTATCCAATTTCTGATTTTATATTCAGTTCCGTAATTGGCAATAGCTGTCATTAACTTCACCTCCAAAATTTTTAAAGAATTTTTAGAAGTGAAGCTAGTGAAATCATTGCAACAAGCGCAACAACAACACTAGCTTCATTAGATATTAAAAACAAAAGAATGTCATTTATAAGCTTTTTGCGTCTTTGTTTTTTTAACTTTTACTAAAAAATAAATTCCGCCTATTATTATGAAAATTCTTGATGGCATTATAATATTCATTGGTCTTAAGAATCCTCCGATCATCATTGCTGATTGAAATTAACAGCGCCACTTCTTTTTTCTTTTTAGGAGCAAAAGTCATTATTGCTCCTGTAGTTAGGAACATGACTGAAGTAAAATGCAACTGCCAATAATATGCTTCTGGCGCAAACATCAATAAAATTAATGTAAATGCATTTATTGCAAAAAAGCCAGCTATTCCTATTGACAGCGCATTTTTTTTGGCAAACTTCTTAGCAATCAACACAAATAATATAAAAAGACTGCTTAGAAGCAACGCATTAACATAATCCATTCAATATTTATATACTCTTTACTCCTTTAATAAATTATGAGTTTTGATATTGAGGTCTTTTTTAAGGAGCGCTTTGAGCAGTTTAAAAGAATGGCAGACATATCCATAGTGTTCTTGTTTTTTGGTCTTGGGTGGGGGCTTGTTCAGCCAATATTCAATATCAGGATTAATGAAGTTACTGGCTCTTTATTCCTTTCAGGCATAATATTTGGGATGTGGGGTTTTGTGCGCTTGTTTACTGACATACCTGTTGGAATTCTTAATGACAGGTTTTCAACAAAGAAAATAATTCAAATCACATTCTTAGGCTATGCTGTAATTTCTTTGCTTTATGTGTATGTGAATACGTTTGCTGAAATTTTTTTCTTAAGGCTTGTGCATAGCATGTTTGGAAGTCTTTTGTGGATTAGCACTTGGACTTACACAAGGCGCTTAAGCAAAGGGGACCATGGAAGCGAGCGCGTAAGTATCTGGATGAGTGTTCTTAATGTTCCTTATATAATAGGTCCTCTTATTGGCGGTCTAATAATAACTATTTTTGATTGGAAGCTTGTTTTTTACTTGCTTTCTTTATTCATGTTCTTAAGCTTTTTATATGCGAGCTTTAAACTTAAGAGCCGACGCATAAGGATTAAAATAAAATTTGACTTAACTACAGAACTCAGGCATTTTTATAAACATAGGGGGACTGCTGTCCGAGTCACTATCTTAACAATTCTTTTTTTCATAATTACTGGAATTTACGGCTCATACATACCGCTATTTATGCAGTCTAGGGGTTTTAACATCGAACAAATAAGCATTGTGCTTGGACTTGCGACATCAGTGCCATATCTTATATTTTGCATGCCTGCTGGTTTATTAGGCGACAAGTATGGAAAAAGATGGCCTTTGTTTTTTGGGCTTATCACTTCTGGAATAAGCCTTTCATTAGCATTTGGCATTAGGTCTTTGTTTGACATGCTGCTTTTAACATTTACTGCATATGCAGGTTTTGCCTTTATAAGCGTCAGCTTAAACTCAAAAGTCACTGATCTTTTGCCAAAGAGAGAGGCAGGCAGTTTTACAGGAATATATGAAGTGATGAAAGACGTGGGCATTATGATTGGACCTGTATTTGGAGGTTATTTGACTCAAACAATCGGCTTTGTAAACACTTTTATGCTTGCAGGATATTTAAGCATAATTTCAAGTCTTTTGCTAGTCAAGAAGTTGATTATAGCGAAACCTTAAAAAATATAATATAATATATCTCTTATGGGCCCGTGGCGTAGTCTGGATAGCGCGACTGGCTTCTAACCAGTAGGTCGGGGGTTCGAATCCCTCCGGGCCCGCGTAAAATATTTATAGTACCTTTTCCATAAACAGCTTCATGTTTAAAGAAGAGTACTCATTTTGGAAAGATGTTGCAAACGAACTTGGATTAAAACTTGAAAGCTTAGAACCAAATCCAAGAATGATGCCTTGGTTTAAAGCAGACAAAGAGTATTTTACAATAATGATGTGGTCAGGAATAATGTATCGAAAAATTTCAATAAAATTTAAAGATCCAATTCCTCAAGACGCATTAAAAAATTTGAATTTTTACACATATGTTATTGATCAAAACAATTTAGTCCATTATATTACAAGATATGTGAAAGACAAGCAAGAGGCAATTAAATTTTGCCGAGAAACTTGTACAATAATGTCTGCTGGGTTTTAAGCAACCTGCTTTTGCGCAAGTCAAAATTTGTAAGCCTTTGGATGTATGTTTTTGCGCTGTTTAGACTTGCAAAGGTCTTAACATTTTTTAGAGCGTTTGTCATTGCTTGTCTTACAACCCAGACTCCTAAAGGCATGTAATACTCTGGTGTGACTTCGCGTATTGCTAAGACGCTTGCCTGCATTTTGTTCTTAAATAAATGCTCTGTGATTGGGAAGCGCGCTGCATAATATCCTCCGCCGCAATTGATGCGTAATTTTTACGGCCCTGAAAGCCTTCAAAATCAGTAACTACATTTGTGCTGACTTCTGAATAAACTGCGCCAGGATTCCAAACTTCAAACAATTCAAAGCTCCAAGGTTGAGGCATCATAAGCACAGTGAAGTAATTCCCCAAGTAATGTCCTCTAAAAACCATGTATTTGTCAATTAGCTCGAAATTCCTAATAGACTTTAAATGGGCCTTGCTTAGCGCATCATCAGTTGCAGTAATTGCCCACCTTGTTGGCACAAGCTTTCTATTTTTTCCTATGCCTAATGCGCCTGCTGATAGAAGTTTGCTAATATTAAATACATCAATTTTTTTGCTGTATAAATAACTCATTGCTTCAACTGCCTTAAAGTCAGTATCGTAATACACCCTTTTAACTGGATTTCTTATTCTTGGATTATCATCTAAATTAATTTTTTCAATTTCTCCTGAAGGGCCCATTGGCAATGCGTGCTGTGTAAAGTGCACTTTTAAAACAGGTTTTTTCTTTAATGATACATCAACGCTTAAAGGCTTGCTTGACAATGCAACTTCTTTTATTATTTCATCAAAACGTTCGTTTACTTTTACTATGGTTTTTTTTCGAGAATTAATGAGCGACTGGCGCAGGCTCATAATTTTGCTGATTCCAAATTTATTTGCAACCCAATAAGAAGGGTTGTCCTGCAAGTGCGCGTTTTCAATGCTGACTGAACTTAAAACTCCTGCATAGACTTTTGGATAATTGTGCCAGCCAACAAAGATAGATGGCGCCTTTGATTTGAATTCTTTTTTAAGCTTGTAATCTATTTTTACTTTGTGTGTTAGGCGCTCAATAATTGGACAGCGCAAAAGCCCGCAAAAAAGCCTTCCTTTGCATCTAATGCATAAAGAATCCTTTATTGGCGCGCTTACCATGTTCATTTAATTTCTTGCAACAAATTTAAATATATTGAATGAATCTGTCCTTTTAAATACGGAAACATTTATAAAAGAATTGGAGAGTACCAAGTATTGTGATTTGACATGAATCAAGATGTGCCCTGGGATTTAATGATAGAACCTGAAGAATATGATGAAGATGAAGAGGAAGAAGAATACTATGAGATAGACGAAGATGACGAAGAAACAAAAAAGACAATTGATTCTTACATTGGATAATTATTTAAATAAAATTATGATAATATTTTTTTGTGGGGTCGTAGTCTAGCCAGGTTAGGACAAACTTAATATGCTAAGTTCCTAAAGGCCGGCTCCAGACTACACGCCGTGGAGCGCTGAGAGCAAGTGCTCAATGATTGGCGAAACCGGCTGACCGGGGTTCGAATGCGCGGATTTCGCGTTCGAGGGTCCTCGCGACCCCACGTACATACAAAAATGTCTAGTAGACTTTTTTATTCACTCTTGCAAAATACTAAATTGAAAAATGAAAAGCTTTTTAAATAACATTTGCAGGAAAAATCGTATAATGAAACAAAAAACATTGTTAACAATTGCATCTGCATTAATAGTTTTTGGTGCAGCGTTAGCAGCGCCAGCAGATTACAATGTTTCAATGAAGGTTTTCCCAGAAATAGCGCATGAAAGCAACAATGTTCTTGTTACAGGTTATATTAAATTGTCTGATTGGGGACGCGCTAATGATTTCTCTGACATGAGCTTAAGATTGCTAAAAAACGGAGAAATCGAAGCCGAGTACTCAAGCAATGATATAATGTACCAAAATGATATTAATAACAGCGACTTGCTTTTAGACGGTTTTTTTTACAAAGACTTAGGAGAATTAAGTGATGGCGAATACGTAATTCAATTAAGAATTGCCGGCAAAATGGTTGATTACAAAAGATTTAATGTTTTAAATGGAACAAGCAACCTAACTATGGATTTTATTGATGTTGCGCAGTCGCGCGAAAACATTAAATTGCTTGTTGACCTTCACAATGATGACCAAAGTCCTCTTACTGTGAATCTAAGCATATATGGCAGAAAGAATTTTGATAATCCTATAATAATTGAAAATATAAATCTTAATCCTCAAGAAACATACCATTTGCCAGAAGCAAGCGACACATTTGACATTACAGATTTTGCTGATGAAAACCAAGTTTTTGGTTTAATACTTTATGCATCAAGCCAATCGCAAAATGGAAGCCCTGCAGCCATTATTCTAAACAGGGGCTTTAATACTGCAGCATACACAGCCAAGCTTAGCGGAACTATTAACAGCATAAAATTAAATGAAGCAAAGAGTTTTGAGCTGGAGATTAAAAATGAAGGTCTTTTAAAGACAACATATGCTGTCTCTTTAGAAGGGGATTTAAGCAGTTATGCTCAATTGTCTGCAGAGACAATAACGCTTGCGCCTGGGGAGGAAGGGAATTTTAATGTGACTTTGACACTTCCAAAGGACTACGCAGGAGGCAATGAGTTAAAAGTTGTTGTGTCTCACGAAAGCTCAGAAGCGGCGTCAAAGACTTTTAAGCCAACGCTTTTGCCTGCTGACAAAGAGCACAAAGTCAGCATAGCAGAAGTAAGTTATGATGCAGAGCAATTTTTCAAAGGCCAAGAAATTTCAGGGCATGTCTCTATCCAAAACAGCGGAGATTATTATGAACTGTTAAAAATATACTTTACATACAATGGAGAGACTTTAAAGAAAGATGCTGCAATTAACCCAGGAGAAACAAAGAACGTGACATTTGTCTTTAATGCAGGAGACGCAACTTCCCTGCACATTGACGCATACAATAATGATACAAGCGCTGAATTTGATTCAGCAGTTCCAATAGCAGAAAAGAATTATTCATTTTCAGCAGAATTAAGCACGCATGAAATAATATCCCAAGACAAAGACGTTGAACAAGTGAATTTAACTGTTAAAAACACTGGCAACTCGCCTGACTATTACAGAATCAGGCTTCAAGGCCATGACCAATACATGATAGATAAGGAAATCTTTTTGTTAAATCCAGGCGAGAACAAGACAGTGTTAGTAAGCATAAACATCCCGTCTGATGAAGAAGAGCTTAACGTTACTGTAAACGTCAAATCTGAGCTAGGAAACATAACAAAAGGAGAAGACTTGCTTATACATATATTCAAAACAATAAGCAAAACTAATAAAGCGCCAACAATTAATGCGTCTGAAGCCAGCATACAAACAAAGCCTGGCGAGGGAGTAGTGTATTCAATAGCAATAACAAACAATAAATTAATAACAAGGCGCTTTACATTAAATGCTTCATCAAGCGACTTCAACGGCACAATATCTGTTTATCCAAGCGATGGCATAACAGTTCAACCAGGAGAAACAAAGAACATATACATATACGCAACTCCAGAAGCTAACGGAAATTTCAGCATTGATTACACTGTTTACGAGGAAGGCGAGGAAGCAGAAAGCAACACGCTTTCATTAAAAGTCAGCGAAGAAGAAGGCATTTCTGGACTTACAGGATACATTGTTGCAGCAGGAGGAATCTTTGGAGTGGCAGGACTAATAATATTAATAATCTTCATTTATGTATATTTTTTAAGAAATCCTCCAAAGGAGGGAGAGGATGAATTTAAACCAGTGGAAGTTAAAAAAGCAGAGTTGGGAAAACCAAAGACTCGCACTGAGGGTGAGAAATATTGGTAAAACCCTTTTACTTTTTCTTTTCTTAATACCTTTTGCTTTTAATATTGGACTTGCCCTAAATGCTTGCCAATGCGATACTTTAACTACTGAATTTTTAATTTCAAACAATCATAGCTTAGTTGAGCATTATACAATTCAAAAAAGCGGGTCTGCAAGCACATGGGCTACAGTGACTCCGCAGACTTTTGCCTTGGCTCCTGGCGATTCAAAAACAGTTATTGCTTTTGCAAGCATTCCTTGTAGCGCAGCGCCTGGCGACTATTTACTTGAATTAAAAGCTGTTTCAGAAGACGACGTTGTTACGCAAACAAAAACCTTTTCAGTCAGCACCTGCCATTCATTTAATATTAGCTTTGCAAATGACACTTACAGTTCATGCGTAGGCAGCAAACTAACAATTCCTGTCAATGTCACAAACACAGGAAAATACATAGAATCAATTAATTTGTTATCAAGCTCTGGAAATCTCTCATTAGATGCAATTACTCTTGAAAGCGGGGAATCTACAATCATTAATCTTACAATTTCTCCAAGCTTTTTTGGCACAGAGTCAATTTCTGTTAGGGCTTTTAATGATAATTATGACACTAGCAAAACAGCGCTTCTTACTGGAGTTGAATGCACTTTTTTTAGTGCTCATTTAAACAAGAACAATATTGCTTTGTGCGAAAATGAAGACCAAGATATTGTGCTAACTCTTGAAAACCTAAATGATTCAACAATAACAGTGTATCTTAATACAAATTCAACATACATAGGCTATCCAAGCACTGTTGATCTTGGACCTAAAGAAATAAAAAATATTACTTTAAGCATCCACTCAACTTGCGACATGCAAGTGCTAACTCCTTCTCTTGCACTGCATGCGCAAGGCTCAAAAGAAAAGACGCTTCCTTTAATTTTAAATTTTAGAAGCTGTTACCAGCCTGTAGTTGTTTCTCAAGTGAAATCAAGCAATGTTTGCGCTTGCGAAAACCTTTCTTACAAATTTAACATTTTTAATTCAGGAACAAAGACAGCCACATACGCATTAACTGCAAGCAGGGGCTACATAACTTTGAATAACAAAACAATAAGCAAAATAGAATTAGGACCTGATGAAAGCACTGAACTTACACTTAATCTTAAAATTGATTGTGATGAACAAGGAGATTTGCCGGCAAGCATTGAAGCAGTTGGAATTGGCGTTTGCAACAGATCAAGCAAGGATTCTGTAAATTTAAATATCATGTCATGGGGCGAATGCGAGGCTGTAATAATTAAGGCTTCAGACACTGTTACATTCAACGAGTCTGGACAATTAGTCATTCCTGTAAGCGTAAGCAACATTGGAAGAAGGCCTGCAAGCTATAATATCGAAGTCTCTGGCTCTGCAGCTCAGTACGTCTTAGGCATTAGCACAGGCTTTGTAACTTTAAATCCTGGAGAAGGCAAACTAATTGAATTGACTTTAAAGCCAGAAAACATCACTAAGTCAAGCATAACTATAACTGCTTTAAGCCTTGACAACTTGGCACGCGACGAAAAGACAATCACTTTGTATAGCGAAGATTATAAGTCTCATTTGGACCTTTACTATTTTGCAATTCCAATTGCAATTATAGTTGTTGTTGCTACTATGTTTTTTAGAATGAGGACTAACAAGAAAGTTGTCAAGAAAAAAACAACAAGAGGCACGCCTAAAATAAAGAAGCCTGAAATTAAAGGTCAATAAGGAATATTATATAACAATTCTTTTATTTCTGGTTTGTCTGGTTTTATCATTTCGTTTAACATTTGGTTTATTTGGATAGAATCGTTATTCATTAATAAAATAATTATTTGAATGCTATCCAATGCTTTTGATGTTTTTATTTTGTTTTTTGTTTTTTATTCATTATGTTTAAAATGTTATAGTAGAAAAAAAACAAGTTTATGCACTACATCACAAGGGAGAATGCATAAAAACTTATTTAAAAATCTTTCTTTTATTAATTCTTATGCCAAAAGAGAAAAAACGCATTGTTGACGCAATTCTTGTAGGTGACAAAGTGATAATCAAAGACGACTTTGAAGGCGCGCAGTCAATTCATGACAAAGGTTGCTTTGGGGAGTTTATTGAAAAAGACCTTGAATTGTCTTTGTACGAAGGATTGTTTTTATTAGAAAAAGGGCGCATTAGGGTGCTTGACGGCAGAGGGAAAGAAGTTTCTTATCGCACTTACATGGCGCGCGCCAAAAAACATGACTTCCGCTTTTTCACGCGGTATTCTGTGTATAGGGACATTAGAAAAAGAGGATACATCACTAAAGCTGCTTTAAAGTATGGGGCTGATTTTTCAGTTTATCCGCGGGGAAAGAACCCAAAGACAGCTCATTCAAAGTGGCTTTTGTTTGCTGTTTCAGCTGATGAATGTTTTGACTGGCGAAAGTTTGCTGCAATGAACAGGGTTGCTCATTCTGTAAGAAAGCGCTTGCTGATTGGCATTGTTGATGCAATGAGCGACGTCACTTATTATGAAGTTAGATGGGTTAGACCTTAAGATACGGATCTAGTACAGGCGCAAAAAGTTTTGCATTGTAAAACATTTCTTCTGTGCTTAATTCTATTTTTTCTTCAAACTTTTCAAACAGTTCATTTAAAGTCATGCTTTCACCTTTTTAAAGAGAGAGTTAGTAAGCTCTCGCTCACTGCAATACTACTGCCAGTACGCAGCAAGCTTTCATTAGAACTTTTACATCCACAAGTCTATTAATTCTTTTGTCAGCAACCCAAGTTCTTTAAGCGAGTATAGTCCAGGTCCGCCGTACGAGACAAAATTAAAATTTGCATAATTTTCATAGTGCTTTATAAGCAACTGCTTTTTTACAAGTGACAAGTCGTCCTTTAGTGCAGCAACTTTTATTCCTTCTCCAATTTTTAAGAACACAGGCGATTTTTTAAATTCTTTTAGAGGACTTATCCTTTCAAGCGATTCAGCAACTTTTTTTGCATCATCAATTAAATTGTGAGGGCTTATGCTTTCATACTGCTTGGCATATTCTTTTACTCTTAAAAGGAACATGCTTTCTTTAATGCTGTCTTTATTGTAAAATAAAGGAGTCTTAAGCAACAATTCATCAATTAATTCGTGCTTGTCTAAAAAGCCAAAGCTTATGTCCTTGCGTTTAAAATGCATTTTTTCAATTTCTTTTAAGAGCAACTTGCTAGAGACCATTATTTTAAATTCATTAACAGGCTTTCCATTTAATGAAAAATCATTTTCAAGAATGCGCTTGAAATTATCAATTATTATTGTTTCTTTTGGAAGGCTTATTTTATAATTGTAATTGCTTATTTCAACGCCTCTGTCAAGAATTACGCAATAATTAATTGCTTCCGGCCCTATTCTTGGCACCCCATTTTTGACAACTATGAAAGGAGTCTTGTGAATCAACAGCCTCATATTTATTTTAAGTGTAAAACTTTTTATTAAACTGTTGTTTTTTAAATTAAAGATGGAGTGGATTAAATCAACTATTTTTGCAACAGCTGTTATTTCAACAATTATAATTCTTTCAATAGTTATTGTGATGCCTAAGGAGCCGCCAAGAGTTCAAGAAGAAGACATCGGAATAGTAACGCCTGGCGTGAATTTAACTGAAGAGATGCCAACGCTGTTTTGGAACGCGTTTAATTTTAGCAAAGGGGAATCATATACATACAAAAGCACTTTTCCAGACCAAATTGGAAAATATACGATTGAAATTAAAGATATTGTGGGCAGAAATTACACTGTTCGCGTTTATGGGAAATTAAATGAGTCTTTTGACAGCACAGTTACGCTGCCTAGAATAGGATTTTTTCTTAAAATGGCTGAAGACAAGAACTTAAGCATTGTAGGATTGATTAATAATATATTTTTAGACAATGCGCGTTTGTACGCCTTTTCAAGATTAAATTTAAGTGAAGGTTCTAATTATACTTTTTATTGGCCTGGCCCTACAATTTTCTTAAAAGTAACTGGAACGTCAAGTGTGAAAGGCTTTGATTGCTATCTTGTAGAAGCTTATACATTTAATTACAAAGACTTTGAGTATTGCGTAAATCCTGATATGGGGCTGCCTTTAAGAGTTAGGCATTATTCCCCGCTTGATAAAAGCGTTGATTATGTGATATCTTTGACAAATTATACTAAAATTTAAATAAAACAGGTTGTTGAAAAGACTTATGGGTGAAGAACAAGGATTAAAAGCCAAAAAAGAAGATTTTAAAGCATGGTATGCAGAAGTCATTAAGCAGGCTGAGCTTATTGAGCATACAAGAGTCAGCGGTTGCATGGTTTTTAGGCCTTGGGCTTATTTTATGTGGGAGCAAATCCAAAAATACTTTAACAAAGAAATCAAGAAATTAGGTGTTGAGAACCTATACTTTCCAATGTTAATTCCAAAATCCATTATTGAAAAAGAAGAGGGCCATATTAAGGGTTTTAAGGCAGAAGTTGCTTGGGTCACTAAAGGCGGAGACAGCAAGCTTGAAGAACCTCTTGCTATAAGGCCAACAAGCGAGTCAGTAATGTATGATATATTTTCTAAATGGATCCGCTCTTGGCGCGACTTGCCATTAAAAATTAATCAATGGTGCAATATTGTAAGATGGGAGTTTAAAACGCCGACGCCTTTTTTACGCAATAGAGAGTTCTTGTGGCAAGAAGGGCATACAGTCTATGCAAGCAAAAAAGATGCTGAAGAAGAAGTGCTTAAAATTCTTAGATTATACGAAAAGATTTTCAAGGAGCTTTTTGCAGTTCCAGTGATAATGGGCAAGAAAACTCCTAAAGAAAAATTTGCAGGGGCGGATTATTCTACAAGTATTGAGGCAATTCTTCCTGATGGAAAAACTATTCAAGCAGCAACAAGCCATCATCTTGGCCAAGGCTTTGCTAAAGCATTCGGCATATCATACTTAGATAAAGATGGGAAACGCAAGCTTCCATATCAAAATTCTTGGGGCATCAGTACAAGAAGCCTTGGGGTAGTTATTATTGCGCACGGCGACGATAAAGGTTTGGTCTTGCCTCCTGCGCTTGCAAAATATCAGGCAGTCATAGTTCCAATATACACAAATAAGTCTAAAGACCTTGTGTTAGAAGAAGCGCGCGCCCTATTAAGGAGTCTTAAAGGAGTTCGGGCGTATCTTGATGATAGTGACAAAAGTCCTGGCTGGAAGTTTAATCACTGGGAGCTTAAAGGCGTGCCTTTAAGAATAGAGATTGGCGAGCGAGACTTAAAAGCAAATCAAGTAGTGGTTGTTAAGCGCACTGGCGAGAAAAAGATAATCAAACGTTCAAGTCTAAATGTAAAAGCTCTGCTAAAAGAAGTGCATGACGAACTGTACAATAAAGCTTTAGACGTCTTAAATTCCAAAATAAAGACTGTGTATAATAAAAAAGAGCTGTATGATGCTATTAAATCCGGATTTGTGGCCAAGTCTTGCTGGTGCGGAGACGAATCTCACGAAGACGAATTAAAAGAAAAACTAGGCGCCAAAAGCGCGAACATGCCATTTTCTGAAAAGTTATTCTCTGACAAATGCGCTTTTTGCGGAAAAAAAGCAAAATATGTGGTTCTTTGGAGCAGACAGTATTAAGGTAATTAATATATATTGTGATTGCATATTTTTTCTTAATGCGTAAGAAAAGAAATTTATGGAACGAATTTGAGCGCTTCCATGACAATAACAGATATTTTATTCCTTTGTTATTCATAGCAACAGTTCTAATGACTTTTGGAATTAATTATTTGGGTCCTGTAACAATTATCAATAAATTCAATCTAACTGGGCCTTTGACTATAAAGAGCGAGCAAAACGTCTTAGCCTTAACGCTTTTGCCTGGGTGGGTTTTTAGGGCAGACGTTGTTACAACTAAGCCTGCAACAATTGAATTAGTAGACCTTTCAGGCAATGTAATAAATTCCACAACAGGTTCTGTTCTTTTTGCTAAAATTAATTATCTTGATTACTATATTTTAAGGCTTAAAGGAAATAATTACGCATTAATTGACTTGACATATTATGTGCATGGTCTGGCTCCGTATGCTCTTGAGTATTCCTTTTTTGGCACAGGCTTGCTTTTATTTTTACTAACTCTTGCTTATTATTTTTTAAAGCCTATAAAATTCAAATTAAAAAGAAAAATTAATTCAAAAGTCGACGCTTTTTTTTATCCAACAATTATTTTCTTAAGCATTATTGTTTTTTGGGTCTTTAGAAATGCTCTCATGTGGGTCATGCCCAAAAGCTATTTTTCAATAATTGTTCATGCAGCACTTGTCGCAACAGTAATTTTGCTGCTTGCTGCGCTTTCCATACGTTTCAAGGAATCAAAAATAAAAAGCTTAATTGTCAATTATGCTCTTGTGTATTTTCTTCTTTACATAATTTCATTGCTCACATATGGAGGCCTTATAATGGGTTATTCTATTTTCTTTTTGAATTTCTGCATTCTCAGTTTTTTAATAATTGTATATTCTAAATCAAAGAGCAGGATTGCTTTAACTTATTTTACTCTTGCATGGACAATCAGTGTTGTATTAAGCATTGCAGCATATGTCATAGGCGTTCCTGTAGATTTTGACAATGTTTTAGCAATGCCAAACACAAACGGGACTTTAGTTCTTCTTGTAATTTTAGAATTATTCATGCTGTCGTCAACATATTTCATGCTTAGAGGTTATTATTCAAAGAGCATTCTCGACTCCTTGGAGTATGGTCTTTATGCAGGCGTAATGTTTCAAGGCATACTTCAGACAATGGTTATGACTAATGTGATGCTTTAAAAGTATAATGTAAACTTCTCATTAAATACCTTTAATATTACTTGTTTTTCTTTTGTCCTAGTGAATACTAGCTCAGTATTTGAAGCTTTAAGGATATCTTCTTTTTTATGCTCTAAAAATTCTTTTAATCTGCCTTGAGGGTTGCACTCGACTTTTGCATATTCTAAAACTTTAAGGCCCAGCTCCTTTCTTCTTGCTTGCAAGTTTCTTAAAAATTCTGTAAGCAGAGCCTCACTTTTTAATTCCTCATTAACTTTAGTATTTAATTTTACGTTTGGCTCTCCTTTTTCTTGTCTTACTTTTTTAACATTTAGAGACTTTTTAAGCAACTCTAAGCCCCAGTTACTAAGCAATTTAGGCGTTCTTACTCTGGCGCTGCTTAAAGGCCATCTTAAATTCAATCGCTTGTCATTGCGCTCTTTTAAGCCTAGGCTTGTTAGTTCTCGAACAAGATCCATTTCTTCTTCTAATTTTTTATTAAGCACTCCTTTGCTTGTACTTGGCCAGTCTAGTAAATGGACGCTTAAGGCCTTGCATTCGTTTCTGTAATTTAGCTGATACATTGCTTCTGTAAGAAATGGGGTAAATGGCGCCATTAATTTTAGTAATTCCAAGTAAACTTTTCTGAGTGTGTATGCAGCGCTTGAGTCTTTATTCTTTAATTCATTTCTAACTAGTCTTACATACCACCTGCTTAAATCTTCTAAAAAGAACTGTTCAAGTTTTGAAGATGCTTTTCCAGGTTTGTAATTATCAAGCAGTTTTTTAACTTCTCTTTTAACATGCTCCAGCCTTGACAGTAGCCACACATCAATTTTGCTTAATTCATTGCATTTTCCAGGAGCAGTGTACGTTTTAACTAGCAATCCAAGATTAAGCAACACATTAAGTGCTGCTCTGACTTCTTTTCCTAATTTTAAACCAAATTTCAAAGGCAACCAAGGAGTTGTTTTTAAATAAAGCCATCTAGTGACATCAGCTCCTAATTCTCTTAATACTTCATCTACCCATACAGTATTGCCCTTGCTTTTACTCATTTTCTTGCCCTCAGCATCAAGCACAACACCATATCCTAACACCTCTTTGTATGGAGCCTTTTTTTCAAGCACAACAGAGCAGTATAATAATGTATAAAACCAAAGTCTTACTTGTTCTGTCATCTCGACAACTAAGTCTGCTGGGAACCACTTGTAGAAATATTTTTTGTCATTGTAATTCATTGTTGCAAATGGCATTACTCCTGAATCAAGCCAGACATCTAGGACTTGAGGCCAGCGCTTCATTGTGTTTCCACATTTTTTACACTTAAAAGTGACTTTATCACAGCTTGGCTTGTTAAGCGACTTTACAGTCTTGCCACTTAATTTTTTTAATTCTGCTCTTGAGCCAACAACAACATAATGGCCGTTTTTGCATTCCCATACAGGAAGCGCAGTTCCCCAATACATTCTTCTTGATACATTCCAATCCTTAAGCCCTAATAGCCAGTTTTTCATTTTTAGGTAATTACTGTATGGATGCCACCTGACAGCATCATTGCTTTTTAACATTAGTTCCTGAAGTGGCTTAACTTTTAAGAACCACTCCTCGCTTGTTCTGTATACTAGTGGGGTCTTGCATCTCCAGCAAAATGGATATTTGTGTTCGAACAACTCTTTATAAATTAATTGTTTTGTTTTTTCTAAGTCCTTCATAACTTCCTTGCTTGCTTTTGAAAAGAATAGGTCCTCATACTTGCCTGCATTTGTCATTAATCCACATTCGTCAACTACGCACTTGCATTCAAGATTATTATCTAGTCCTGCTTGCATGTCTTCTTCTCCATGCGCTGGCGCCAAGTGGACAAAACCAGTTCCTTCATCACTTGTTACAAATGATGCTGGCACTACTTTGCCTTTAAATTTCTTTTCACCTAACTCAAATGAGTACTCAAGCCCTGCTAATTCTTTCCCAAGCAATTCTTTTTTAACTTTAAAACTTCCAAACTTTCTTCTTAGTTTATTTAACAAAGCTTTTGCAAGATAATAATTAGTTCCTTTGTGTTCTGCTAAAACATATTGTAACTTTGGATTAACTGCTAATCCTGTGTTTCCTAGCAAACTCCAAGGTGTAGTTGTCCAAACAAGAAAGTAGTTTCCATCGCTTGATTTGAATCTTACATACACACTTTCATCCTTTACAAGGGCGTAGCCATCATTAACTTCTAATTGGCTTAAGCTTGTTCTGCATTTAGGGCACCAAGGAACTACTTTAAAGCCTTTGTAAAATAGGCCTTTTTTATGACATTCTTTTAAAAACATCCATTTGACTTCCCTGTAATCATCATCCATAGTATAATATGCTTTATCCCAGTCCATCCACATACCAAATTCCTTGCTTTGTTTGGTCCAGACACCAGCATATTTTAGTGCTGTTTTTCTGCACACTTCTACAAATTTTTCTTCTCCAAATTTTAACACGTCATCTTTGCTTTTAAATCCAAGTTCTTTTTGTACTTGCAATTCAACAGGCAATCCCTGGCAATCCCATCCTGATTGTCTTCTTTCACAATAGCCTTGCATTGATTTGTAGCGTAAAAATAAATCTTTATACACTCTTCCCCTCATGTGATGCACGCCAGGAACATTGTTTGCTCCTGGGGGCCCCTCAAAAAAGGAAAACACTGGCGCATTTTTTCTTAATTCTTTTAATTTTTCCCAGACCTTATTATTTTCCCAGAATTCTAGGACTTTTGCCTCATTTTCTTGATTTAATTTGTAATTACTAAAATTAGAATTATTCAAATCTCTCTTTGATCCGAACCTCACTTGTAGCGTTCATAAACTTATTAAGTAATCCCGCGCCTTTATAAATCTTTTTATTAATGCATTGCTTTTACACTGTACATGAAACGCATGTTGCTGCTTTTAATTTCAGCACTGCTTTTAAGCCGCGCATTTTCTGCTTCATGCAGCATTCCAATAGCAGGCGTAAAGCAAGAAGATTCTACATATACAGGAGTTCTTGCAAACTTGACTGTAGAAATAGCTCCAGGAAATGGCAGGGTGTTTGTTGATACAATGCCTTTAACACAAGTAGACACGCAGGCAAGCGCGCGCATGGCAAAAGAAGCAATCTGCGAACTATTAAATGCTGACTGCAGGAATTATGACTTTTTTTACATTATAAGAAGCGAAAATCCTCTTGTTGGAGGTCCTTCAGCAGGGGCTGCAATGGCTTCATGCACTTTAAGCCTGCTTACAGGAATCCCTCTTTACAATGATACTGTAATTACTGGAACCATTAATCCTGATGCAAGCATCGGTCCTGTTGGCAGCATTTTTGAAAAAATGTCAAGTTTAAAAGGCAAGGGCTACAAATACTTTCTTGCTCCAGAAGATTCTGAAATTGAAACTACGCTTATTAATAACACGTTAACAGAAGTTAATTTATCAAAGTATGCTCAAGAAGAACTAAAAATTCAGTTTGTTACTATCGGGGACATAATTGAAGCATTTAAGTACATGGCAGGATATTCTATCCAACTTAAAAATGTCAGTTCTGCAGACGTTGCAAGCAAAGAATATGAAGAAGTAATGAAAGAAATGAGCTGCGAACTAGTTAATAAAGCGCAAGAAACTTACGACCTTGTAAAAAACAGCGACTTTGCAGAGTTGTTAAACAATTCTTTTTCTTTACTTAATCAATCAAAGTCGTACTTTAATCAAGGCAATTACTATTCTTCAGCAAGTTATGCTGTAAGATCTTTAATTTTTTCAACATATGTTAAATATTTATTAAACTATAGCGAGGGAGATTCCTCGTATGTTCTTGACGTAATTAACAGCCTAAACAATTCTATAAGTGAATATAATTCAGCGCTTCTTAGCAACCTAACTATTGACCACATATATGATATTGAAAGCCTTGCAATCACAATTGACAGGGTCAAAGAAGCAGAGTCTCTTTTGAACCAGGCAGAATCATTATACGATCTTGGTTTGCTTACAAATGCTTTATACACTGCAGCGTTTGCTGACGTGCGCTTATTGACTGCAAAGCAGTGGTCCAGCCTGATAGATTATTTTAATGGAAATGAAAGTATAAAATTTGATATTAATTCTATTAAGCCTTTAGTAATAGAGCGCTTAGAGCAAGCCCGCAACAGCATTGCTTATGCTAGAACAATAATGACTGACGAGAATCTTTTAAGCTCTGAAGAGCACTTAACAAATGCTGTCAAGGCCTTTAATAAGGGTTCTTACATTTATGCGCTGTTTGAAGCCTTAAAAGCGCGCGCTGAGGCAAATCTTGCCATGGAAATTAGAGGAGTCAGCAACATATCAACAAAAATAAGTTCTAAAATCAAAAGCGCTGCAAGGGCTATTAAAAGGGCTGAAGAGAGGGGTTTGCTTCCTTTTCTTTCAATATCCTTCCTTGAGTATTCCTCAACATTTACAGACGACCCTTTGCAGGAATTGATTTTTCTTTCGTACAGCAAAGAGTTTGCAGGCATAAGTTCTTCTATCAACGATTATGTAAAATACGGAGAACTTTCTGTGAGCGATGGGTACACAGTCATTCCTTTTGCGCGCCCCAATACGCATGAGGACCCATTATATCAAATAATTCTAATAGTTATTGGCTTCATCTTCGGCCTGATTGTCACTCTTATACGCTTTGAATCCTAAAGCTTTAAATAATTCTTTAGTTATATTATGGTGTGATGCATGCTAGGAAAGAAGAAAGATTTTATGTGCCTTGTTCCATGATTGAAGAATTTATTGACAAGCTAGATTCTTTTGCTTATGAGAAGGTTTTTGAATCTTGTTTTAACAGGACTTTATACTTTAATAATGTTGAGCATGAAGTTCCTTTTGACGTCTCAATTAAGGCAAGAAGTTACGATTATTCTTCTGTGGGAACTTCTTTTACACTTGATCCTTCCTTAGAATGGATTTTTGAGATTAAAAGCGACATGGTTTTGGACGAGTCACGCTTAAGGTGTAAGGAGCGCACTAACTTAAAACTTGAGGAAATTATAGAATCCTTAAGAGGCAAGTTCGGTGTTACACTTCCTTTAAAGCCTTATGTTGCTGATGATTACAGAAGAAGACATTTTCTTGTTAGAGGCAAAGATGATTTTAGAGTAACTATTGATGATAAAATTAATTATTATTTTTTTGAATCAGGGCTTAATGCAAAACATATTGGGTCTGAAGGTTATTCAAGAGTTGAAGTTAAGATCCCAGTAAACAAATTAGAGTCTTATGTTGCTTTATATATTAAGAAATTGCTTCAGGAATTTGGCGCTTTACCAATTATTTCTAAGAAAGACATGGCTTATAATAAGCTTGCAAATTACTTAAGAAAGCGTTCTAATAGGTTTGTTAGTCCTTCTGATGTTGAAATTGAGGCTAAACTTTTGTTGAATGGAAAGGATCAACAAGTTTTTCACAATATTAAGCGTGATTTTCGCAATGGATTTTTTGACAATTTTAAGTTGCTTGACAAATTCCCTTATACACTTGAAGGCGGCAAATTGCATATATATTTGCCTACTGCTGGCAGCGACACTTTACGAGTCAGCCTTAAAGGCGATTCTAAGAGTGTTGTCTTAAAGAAAGACCCTTTAATAATAAATGACCCTTTTGGGCTTAACTGCATTATTAAGAGATACGAACTTAAGATGCCTTGGTCCAGCGATATTTTAGATTCTATGATGCTTTACAGGAAAAGAAAATATTTCATTGTGGAAAATACTAAATCTCGCAATACTTATTGTATTTTAGTAGACAGGTGCACTCATGAAGGCCACGAATTATTTCAGATAGAGATTGAAGGTTTGCTGTTATCTTCATTAGATGCTAACGAAGATGCCATTATTAATGACATCGCATATATTGCTAACAAGCTAGTTGGGAAGTATTCTTTTTTAAAACCTACTACACTTACAAAATATGAATGGCTTAGTAAGTTTTTTAAAAGTTAATGATTTAATTTTTTCTAATGAAACGTTCGTATGACAAGCTTGCATCACTTTTTAAGCGCAAGGGCTATGTATGGGGCCCGAGTCCTGAAATCTACGAAGGCGGAGTTTCTGGCTTTTATGACTTAGGTCCTTTAGGCACAATTCTTTGGCACAATGTTGCCAACACTATTAGAATGAATTACTTTGAAGAAGGCTTTTATGAAATAACATCTCCATTAATTATGCCTAAAAAAGTTTGGGAAGCTTCAGGTCATCTTGGAGGGTTTACTGACCCATTGACAAAGTGCGCAAAGTGCGGCGCTGTGTATCGAGTTGACAAGCTAATTCTTGAATTGTTCCCAAATGAAAAAGTTGAAGGCTTAACTTACAAAGAATATGATGAAAAAATAAGCAAATTAAAAATTAAATGCTTGTCTTGCAAAGGACCTCTTACAAATACAGTTCCTCAAAACATGATGCTTAAGACCACAGTTGGCTTAAACACAGAAGCATATCTTAGGCCTGAAACTGCAACAACAACATATCTGCAATTTAAAAGGTATTATGAGTTTTTCAGGCGCAAATTGCCTTTTGGCGTGTTCCAATTAGGAAAAGCCTTTCGCAATGAAATAAGCCCAAGACAAGGCTTAATAAGAACCAGGGAATTTAATCAGGCAGAAGCGCAGCTGTTCATTTTTAAGAAAGACAAAAACAAATGGGATGCTTGGAACAAATTCAAAGACTTTAAGCTGAATTTGTATCCTTACAAACTCCAAGAAAAAGGAAAACCAAAAGTAATGAGCTTAAGCGAGGCAATTAAAAACAAGTGCTTGCAAAACAAAGCATATGCATCATGCCTTGGGATTGCCTACAAAATCATGCTTGACTTAGGCTTTGACCCCAAAAAATTGCGCTTTAGACAGCACTTCCCAAATGAAAGAGCATTTTACGCGCTTGATGCCTGGGACTTGGAGTGGCGCAGCGAATTTTTTGGATGGATTGAAGTTTGCGGAATCCATGATAGAAGCGACTACGACTTAAAACAGCACAGCAAATATTCTGGCCAAGATTTAAGCGTGCAAGCAAACGGCAAAAAAGAAATTCCTCATATTTTAGAAATAGCGTTTGGTGTTGAGCGCCTTGTATACTGCCTTCTTGAGCAGTCTTATGACGAAGAAGACAAACGCACAGTTCTTAGACTTCCGCCGCACATGGCTCCTGTTAAAGTAATGGTTCTTCCATTAGTAACCAAAGACGGCTTGGACAAAAAAGCAAAAGAAGTAGAGGCATTCCTTCTTGACGAGGACTTTTACGCAGAATACGATGACACAGGAAGCATAGGCAGGCGTTATAGAAGAGCTGACGAAGCAGGCGTTCCATTTTGCATAACAATTGACCATCAGACTTTGGAAGACGACTCTGTAACTCTCCGCGACCGCGACTCAATGAAGCAACTAAGAGTGGACATTTCAGAACTTCCTGAATTCTTAGACATGGCGCTTGCAGGAGAGCTTGATTTTTAATTGCTCTCAGTGTGACGCAGTTAACTTCATTGCATTTGCTCAGATTCTGAGTGGCACTTCATCGAGCATTTTATTTTAATATCATAACATTTATAAATAACTTGCTTTTCAAAATCATCATGAAATTCACTAATCAAAGCTTTTTTAGCTTTTGATTAGTGAAAACTTTCTTAGAGGTTTTCACTCATGGATCAAAAATCACTTACAGTTGGGGTTTTAGGACCAAAAGGCTCGTACACAGAGCAGGCTGCGCTTTGCTATTTTAAAGACTGCGCTATTATTGACAATTACTTAAGCCCCCAAGACATTATAGAAGATGTTTCGCGCTTAGTGATTGACTACGGCGTCGTGCCAGTTGAGAACTCAATACAAGGCGGAGTTGCCAGCACAATAGATGCTTTGATAAAATACAGAGTGAACATTGTTGGGGAAATAGTGCTTCCAATAAATCATGTTCTTGCAGCGCACCCTAAAGCAGAATTTTTTAGGCGCGTATTGTCGCATGAGCAGGCATTAAATCAATGCAAGGACTATTTAAAAGCTGAGTACCCTCATTGCGCATTAGAGCCAACAGCGTCTACATCCCTTGCTGCAAAAATTGTAAGTGAAAAAGAAATTGCTGATGCGTTAGTTATTTGCAGCGAGCATGCTGCAAAAACATACAAGCTAAAAATTATAGCAAAACATATTGCTTCCACAAACAATAATGAGACAAGATTTTTTGTAATAGGCAACAGCACAGCAAAACCTACTGTGCATGATAAGACAAGCATTGTTTTTGGCTTGATTGATAGACCTGGTGCTTTGTACGACGCTCTTGGCGTTTTTAAAAAATACGAAATAAATCTGACAAGAATTGAATCAAGACCAACAAAGAAAAAACTTGGCGATTATTTATTCATAATTGATTTTGAAGGACATAAGGATAATGAAATAATTAAAAAAGCGCTAGAAGAACTTTCTAGTGCAACAACATTCATTAAAATATTGGGGTCTTATGGAATTGCTTAAAGATTTTGCTGGAGAACTTGTAAAGAAAAGGTATGAGGAAGAACCTTTTCTTAAAGAGGTTTTTAGTAAATTGGAGTCTTTTTCAAGCAGATTAAAAGGCGTTGTTAATAATTATAAGAACGACCTTAATGCGCCTTACAAGACTTGGATTATGGATATTAATTCTCTTGAGTCTATGATAAAAGAGATGCCTTATGTTTTAACTGCTGATGCATATCTTGAGTCTTTAAAAAGCAAAGCAATTGAAAATCTAAAGATGTTTTATTTTCCTAGTTATGTGAGGCATGATAACAAAGACGCATCTATTATATACAGGATCGTATCTGGGTGCTTATCTGCATTTGATGATAATTATAATGTTATTTTTAATTGCCTTTCTTCTGTGATAGACTATGAAGATGCTAAAGAAAATGCGAATAATGAAATTATCAAAGAATGTTATGAATTCAGTTATTTAATTAGTGTGGAAAGACATAACCTGTCATTAAACGCATTAAAAAAACTGCCTATTTTTGAATTAAAAGAAATGGCATCTAAAGAATTTAAGCAAATTTACCCTATTTGTGATGACATGCATTTTAAGATAATAAGGGCTTTTAGAGTATATGCAGCCAACATTAATTCAACTGTTATTAACCCTAGCGTGTATAATGTGCTTGAAAGCAAATTTTTTGAGATAGTTAAAAAGACAGATAGGGACAATTTGTCTTATTTTAAAGAAATAGTTGATGATTATAAATCTGCAGTCTTAGTAATTGCTGAGCACTTTAAGAAATATTTGCCACACATAAATCTTGATGAAATGATGTCAAGACTGCGCGTATCCCAAAAACCTTAATAAAAAGAAAAGATTAAGTGAAGAGTAATGAGTCCGAAAGATATTGCAGAAAGACTGCATGAACTTGAGAGAAAAGTGTTGCTTGCACTAAAAAAGAAGGATAAGCAGTTAAGTGCAGAACTTGTAAAGTCAACAGGCCTTGATGAGGCAAGCGTTAATAGGGCGCTTTTGTGGCTGCGTTCAAAAGGCTTAATAAAATTAAAAGAAGATATTAAAGAGCTTGTAGTTCTTGATGACAACGGGGAACTTTATGCTGAAAAAGGTTTTCCTGAGAAAAGATTCTTAAAAATCGCTTTAGAGGACAACTCAATTCAAGGAGTGAAGGCAAGTCTCACAAAAGATGAATTTAATGTAAGCATAGGTTTGTTAAAAAGCAAAGGGTACATAAAATTAGAAGATGGCAAGATAACTGTCACACCCAAGGGTTTAAAATTCTTGAAAACTCAAACGCCTTACGAAAGGCTTGTATGCGAGCTATTAAACAGTCCTTTGGAACTTTCTAAGTTAAGTGCTGAACAAAAAAAAGCAGTAGACGAATTAAAGAGCCGGAAAAAAATTATTAAAATAGAAATTAAGACGTATAGAATAGCAAGCTTGACAAACAAAGGAACTGAAATACTTCCATATGTCAAGCTTGAAAAGTTAATAGGGCAGCTTACTCCTCAAATATTAAGCACAGGTTCTTATAAAGGCGCAAAATTTAGAAAATACGATCTTAAAGCTCCAACTCCTAGAATATTTTACGGCAAAAAACACTTTGTTACAGTAATAAAGGATAAAATTAGAAGAATTTTTCTTGATATGGGTTTTAGGCAAGTTGATGGGCCTTTGCTCGAATTAAGCTTTTGGAACTTTGACGCTTTGTTTCAGCCGCAAGACCATCCAGCAAGGGAAATGCATGACACGTTTTTTGTAAAAGAACCTTTGCGCGGCCGCCTTCCTGATAAAAAATTAGTTCAAAGAGTAAAATTAGTTCATGAAAACGGCTGGACAACTGGGAGCAAAGGATGGGGATATGACTGGAGCGAATCAATCGCCTCAACAAATGTCCTAAGAACTCATACAACTGCTGTCAGCGTCAGAACTCTTGCAGGAACAAAGCCAAAAGACTTGCCACTTAAAGTTTTTTGTGTTGGGAGCGTATTTAGAAACGAAACTCTTGATTACAAACATTTATTTGAATTCACTCAAGTAGAAGGCATTGTTGCAGCGCCAAATGTTACTTTTAGAAATTTGCTTGGCATACTTAAAAACTTCTTTAATAGATTGGGCTTTAGCGAAGTTAGATTCAGGCCTGGATATTTTCCGTATACTGAAATGAGTGTTGAGCCTGAAGTTTTGCATCCTGTTAAAAAAGAATGGATGGAGCTTGGCGGCGCAGGGATTTTTAGGCCAGAAGTTGTAAAGCCCTTGCTTGGCATTGATGTGCCTGTGCTTGCTTGGGGAATTGGGTTTGAGCGCTCTGTCATGGACGTGCTTGATATAAAAGATATAAGGGACGTTTATTCAAACAATATTGAGTTATTAAGGGAAAAGTCGCCATATACAAGGAGGTTTTGAAATGCCAGTTATTTCATTTGACAGAAAGGATTTTTGCAAGCTTGTTGGAAAAAACTATTCAAAAGAAAAATTAGAAGAATTGCTTCCTATGCTTGGCATGGAATGGGAAGGCAGCGAAGGAGACGAAATAACAGTCGAAGTTTTTCCAAACAGGCCAGACCTTTTAAGCGTTGAAGGCCTTGCAAGGGCTTTTCGCTCTTTTGTAGGTCTGCGCAAAGGATTAATGCATTACAAAGTAAAAGAATCTAATTATGAATTACATGTTAATAAGACTGTTAAGGCAGTTCGTCCAATAGTTGCGGCTGCTGTTGTAAAAGGCGTTAAATTAACAAGCGAAGGCATACGATCTTTGATGCAGTTGCAAGAAAAACTGCACATAACGCATGCAAGAAACAGGGCAAAGGCAGCAATAGGGGTTCATGACTTAAGAGCTGTAAAATTTCCAGTTACTTATGCTGCTGTAGATCCGCAAAGCGTAAAATTCATTCCATTAGACGGCTCAAGAATGATGACTCCTGAGGAGATTCTTGCAGAGCACCCAAAAGGCATAAAGTACGCGCATTTAATTAATAAATTCACAGCCTACCCTATGATTATTGGAGCTGATAACGAAGTCTTGTCATTTCCTCCAATAATTAACAGCGAATTAACAAAGTTAAGACCTAAAACTAAAGACTTGTTCATTGATGTTACTGGCACATGCGAATTCACTGTAAATAAAGCTTTAAACATTGTTACTACATCTCTTATTGAGAGAGGGGCTAAAGCATGCTCTGTTTTAATTCATGACGGCTTAAGCAAAAAACACACTCCAAATTATGACGTAGAAACAATGGATTTAAATGTCAGTTACTGCAACTCATTGCTTGGTGTTGATTTCTCGCCAAAGAGAGTGGCAGGACTCTTGGCAAACATGGGTTTTGACGCTAAAATAAAAGAGGACACATTAAATGTAAGCATCCCTTGTTACAGGACAGACATACTTCATCCAATAGACCTTGTTGAAGAAGTTGCTATTGCTTATGGATATATGAATTTTAAAGCAGAACTGCCTCAAATCAACACAATTGGGAAGGAGCTGCCTGTTGAAGCAGCTGCAAACTTTATAAGAGACTTTCTTATTGGAAATGGATTTATTGAAGTCATAAACTGGGACCTTATAAATGAAGATGTCTTATTTAAGAAGATGAATGCTAAAAAAAGACCTATTGTTAAACTTTTAAATCCAAAGACTAGCGAGTATTCTGTTGTAAGAGATTATCTCACTCCTGTTATTCTTAATTACTATTCTCAAAACAAACATAATGACTATCCTCAAAATATTTTTGAAATAGGGAGAGTCATGAAATTAGATCAAAATGAAAGCACGGGTGTTCTAGAGGAGCTTAACTTGTGCTTTGCAACAGCGCATTCAACAAGCAATTACTCTGAAGTGAAAGGCGTTCTTGACAATTTGATGAAAGCGCTCAAAATAAAATATTCTCTTAAAGAAGTCAGCAACTCTTCATTTATTGAAGGGCGTGTTGCAGAAATATTTGTTAATAAAGAAGCTGTTGGCTTTATAGGCGAAATAAGCCCTGAAGTATTAATTAATTTTGACCTTAAAATACCGATAACTATATGTGAGATAAACCTTTCTAAGATATTATGAGCCGCAAGAAAAGAGGATGCGACTACGAAAGGAAACTTGTTTTAATGCTTAGGAGCATGGGGTACTCTGCAGTAAGGGTTGCTGGTTCTGGATGCACTCGCGCAGAAAGTCCAGATATTATTGCAAGCAACGGCTCTAGGATAATTTCTTTTGAAGTAAAAAGCACTCAAAAATCATTTATTTATTTAGACAAAAAAACTATAGACAATTTAATCTCGTTCAGCAAAAGTTTTAGAAGCGAGCCTATTGTTGCTTTGCACATTAAAAACAAGGGTTGGTTTTTTAAAGACGCTTTAGAATTATCTAATTTGAAGACTGTTAGACTTGACGAGACTAACTGCTCTGACAAATTCTAATTTTCTACCGGAGGAGGCACAGGTTTTTATTGAAACAATAAATATTACTAATTAAAATAGTGTCATTCATAATATTTAAATGTTTTGATAATTTTGTCTATACAAGACACCCCATCATTTCCTTTGGAAATAATTGTAGATAAAAAAGTCTATATATCTTTAATAACGTGTTCTGCCTCCTAAAACTTATGAAAAAGTTGATTTTACTGCTTTCTTTAGTAGCGCTCTTAGGATGCACTAAGGCGCCTGATGCAAATGTTGCTACAAACCTTTGCATTAAAGCTTGCCAAGACGCATTGTCAGAAGGCATGGATTTAAGCAATGGCCCTTGCTTGAGCAATGAGATTGCTGACAACTGGGTCTGCGATGTAGCGCACAGTCCAAGGCAGGCAATAGACAATGACCCTTCTAATCAATGCCCTGCTTATGGAGTTAGTGCAAGCCACTTTGTAGAAGTTGATCCAGAATGCAACTTTATTAGAGCAATTTAAATGTTATTTTATTCTTATTAATTATAAGCATATGGGGCTTTCCGCCATACACGCTTGTAGATGATATTGTAATTACTCTTCCTTCATGTTCGCAGACAGGCCCTTCTAATGCTTTTTGCGGTTCGTGGCTTCTTATTATTTTTCTGACATTTAGAATTCTGCAAATTTTTTTAGACACGTCTTTTCCAAAAAGCGCTCCTGCGCCTCTTGGATTTTTTATTTCTCCTATTCTGTCATAGCTATCACATTAGTTCTCTTGACGAGTCTATTGACAAATTCTATGACTTTAACGCCGTTTGGCCCTCTGTCAGCATAATCTCCAAGAAATATTAAAAAATCCTTTTCCAAATTAACAAGTTTTAATATTTTTTCTTACAACTAAATCTCCGTGAATGTCTCCAACAACAAATATGCTTTCAGCTTTTCCTTCATAAAGCGTTTTCATTCTTTTATTAATCCGCCATAAGCAAACACTATTGTGCCTGCTATTGCAAAAATTTTCATTAAAAGCGCAAGTTCTGTCAAGAACGCGTTAAGACCAGTAAATATGGCCATTGAAATAAGCCCTATCTCAAATAAAAGATGTTTCTTTTTAATTACGCCTTTTTCTCTATGCGAGCTTGCAAGAAATACTGTTCCTGCTGCTACAGGCGTTACAATCCACAGCTATGCAGAAATTTTAAGAACAGGTCCAAAATTTATGTCAATGCCTTCGCTTCCTCTTACAATTACTACTTCTTCAATTACTATAAAAGAAACAATGATAAGCCACAATGACAATCCTAAGGCAAACACTTGTTTCGTATTATCATTAAAAAAATAACGGAACTAGAATTGAGAGCATAATCATGCTTGTCAAATCAGCAATAGATGTTGTCATTGGTATTAAATAATTGTCAGGATTATGCCCGCGTTTATACACATACAAACCTCCTATAATTGCTATTAAAAGCATAACTACTGTCAAGACAACTGTTGCAATTGATGTTATTGCCATTATTTTAATAAGTATTTTTATTTCTAATTCCCCGCTTAAAAATATTGATATTGTGCTTAAATACAATGCAGAAATTAAGGCTACAAAACCTATATTTTTAAATAAAGTTCTTAACTCTTTAGATTTCCACCATTTTTTCTTAATGCCTTTTAAAAATAGTATTGTAGTGTATTTTGATGCTATTATTGTTCCAAAATCGCCTATCATGTCATTTAATGCTGGAAACAGTATTATCAGTGGAACTATTTTTAAGAACTTTGTTTCAATTGCTGCTAATCCAAATCCTCCCACCGAACTTATTATTGAAGTGATTATTAAAATTGCAAAACTTTCTTTTACTGTCTTATAAATCAGCTTGTTCATAATATCGCCACAGCAATTATTAAACTGACCATGCAGATGATGTCTCCTATTGTTGTAACATAAGGCCCCATTATGTTGTCAGGGTCATACCCTTTTTTAAACAAGAAAAAGACAAAATACACAGTTACAGGTATCATAAAGGCGCCAGACAATATGCTTGCCATTATTGATATTAATATTATATTTGGGTAATTAAGACCCAGTAATATGTTCGCTGCATAAGCAATTACGCCTAAGGAGGTTCCAAGCAGCAAAGTCAATATAATAGTAGACATTATATAATCTTTTGTAATCTGGCTTTTAAGCGAATCTATTGTTCCTAAATGCAAGGCGCTGCTAAGTCTTGCTGAAAGCGTTCCGCTCAAATTCCCCCTCATTTCAAGAAATCCAGGCAACAATATCAACAATCCAGGAACTAGCGCTATTTCATGTTTTATTGAAGAAAGCATAAGCCCTGCTAGTAGCCCTCCTGTCAAAGATACAAATTCAGCAGCTAAAATTTGTCTAAGTTCGCTCATATAATCATTGTCTTGCCCTTTATCGCTTTTTTAAATGCTTCGCTTGCTTTTTTGGTCCCAATTCCTATTAGGAAATCTCCTGCTTTTACTAAAAAATTTCTGTTGATTTCAAAGTGCCATTTATTTCCTCTTTTAACGCATATAATGTCCACGCCTGTATGCGAGCGCAATTTGCTGTCTCCAAGTTTTTTATTAACAATTGAAGAATCCTCGCTAACAAACCCGTACACAATCCTTTCTTTCTCGTCATCAATTATTTGATTTACTATGCTTTGGCCAGTGTCTCCTAATTTAATTATGTTCATTGCAGCGTTTGCATAGTCCCTTATGTATTCTATCAAATTTATGAGCCTATATCTTTCTTCATCGCTTACTCTTACTTTGAATATCAAGCTTAAAGTGTCTTTTTCAAGTTTCACAAGGTCCTCATACAGCCCATTTACTTCTTTTGCCAGCGTCTTGTCATTTAAAAACAAAGAGTCATACGCCAGCTTTACAATCAACTCGCTTTTTTCTTTCATTTTAAGAATATTGTCTCTAACATTTTGGATAAGTCATCACCTCTTGCACTATTTTATGTAGTGGCTGAATTTATTATTTTTCCTTTATTATTCAAGGCAAAGGTGATTTTTCCTATGGTTGCTATTAACTTCATTATTAGCGCGTAAGACGTTAATATCCAGTCAAGCACTGTAAACACTGCTGCAATTAATAATCCTGCCCCTATTATAGTATTTCTTTTTCTAGTAAATCCTTTTACTTTTAGCGTTCCTATGCAGCACATTAGGTATGCAATGATTGCTTTCTTGCCTGTTGTTAACATTCCTTTGCTTTTTTTTACAGATCAGTATTTATAAGTGCAATGTAGACTATTATTGATATAAATTCAATTAGCGTTTCAATTAATTCGCCAATAAGCATTTAAGAAAAACAAGACTTTGCTTAAATAAAAATTTATTTATAATGAAAAAGAAGAGCCTCGGGTGGGATTTGAACCCACGACCAATTGCTTACGAGGCAATCGCTCTACCTGCTGAGCTACCGAGGCTTAAAAGTAATAGATATTTGTTGCGTTTTAAGTTTTTTCTTTTATAAACTGCTTGCGAAAATCATTGAGTCCCCTATAGTGCACACTATCCTGAATATTGTTGCCAATATTTGCGCGCTTAATGCTGCCAACACTAGAAAAAGCCCTGAAATAATTAACCTAAACCTAAAATCTCGTATTTTTTATTTTTTAGTTTAAATCCTGAGACTGCAATAGCAACGCTTGTTATGATTGTGCCAGAAGTTGCTGCAAACACTGCAATCTTTTGAAGCGGTGTGCATACTCTTTTGTCTGCATAAGCATCAAAAATTATTTTTTTAAATAAAAACGCATAAGCGCAAAAAGCAAGGATAATTAATCTATTGCTATCAATATTTTTTAGTTTTTGGCACAAATGTTGTAAACATTAATAAAACGCTGACGATTGTGCTTGCTTTAATAAAAAATGTTATTAGTGCAAACTTAACGTAATACGGTAAAATTCTTATTAAAAAAATCTCTAAAGCGTCCATTATTTATATTTTAAACAAGAAGTCTTATTAGGTTTTATCTATTGGGTTTTCTGCATCTTTTCTGTATGTTTGTATGCGTCTTGGCTTTGGCACGTAATTTAGCACTGCCTCGCCGTTGCTCTTGCCGCATCCTAAAATGTCTGTTTTGTTCTTGACAACTACGTATCCTTTGAATTTGTTCTTTAATTTGAGTTTAAAGCCCCTTGTCCAGTCATAGACTAATTCGTCTGGGATTTCAAGCACATTCTTTTTTGCATTAATTAGCTGAGCGCCCTCAATTGACAAGCGGAACCCGTCGCGCTCAATAGTTCCTATGTACAATCCAACGCCATCGCTGTTGAATTTATTTGGATCAAAAGTTACAAGCTCAGACACAAGAAACACTTTGTTCTTATTATTGATAAAGAACGACCCTTTTATAATGCTTCCATATTGCTCTCTCATTAACTTATGCATTTTTTTAATTTCATGTATCTTCATAGGTCTTGCAGTTATCATGCCTTTTTCACCACCTTTGCTATGAAAAAACCTTCTGTGTCATTGTCTTGCGGATACACTCTTGCGCAAGATTTAATGCTTTTGTCATACTTTTCATTATGCCATTCTGCAATGCCCGGGCGCGTTTTAAGCCCCTTGATTTTAAAGGGAACTGCTTTTGCGTTTTCAAATTTTTCAAGCAAGTAATTGACAACGCGTTCATTTTCTTCAGGGGCAAGCGTGCACGTAG
This sequence comes from Candidatus Parvarchaeota archaeon, assembly GCA_017608505.1. GTDB lineage: Archaea > Nanobdellota > Nanobdellia > WJKC01 > WJKC01 > JAFCFT01. The sequence goes on from JAFCFT010000001.1 coordinate 102,029, forward strand.
AGTATACTAATGCCCCTCCTGGCTTTAATGCTGTAAAAGCAGCAGCTATTAGGTCCTTTTGAATTCTTGACAACTTGTTTATAACTCCTAAGTTCCATTTGTTAATTATTGACCATTTTTTTCTAATTGCTCCCTCAGCACTGCAAGGCGCGTCAAGCAACACTTTATCAAACATTTCTGGATTTTTCTTGTAGTTCCTGCCGTCTTTCCGCGTTATGATTACAGAGCTTACTCCCATTCTTTGAAGATTAATCTTTAAGATTTTTACTCTGTCTATTCTAACATCATTTGCAAAAATTAGGCCTTTATTATTCATAAGAGCTGCAATTTGAGATGTTTTTGATCCAGGAGAAGCTGCCATGTCAAGAATTAGCTCGTTTGGCTTTGGATTAAGTACAATGGGCGGAATCATGCTTGCAGGCTCCTGACTATAAAAGTATCCAAGAAAATGCTCCACGCAGTTTCCTATATTCTTTGGCCCTTTTAACACCCAATACCCTTCTTTTACAAAAGGAACTTGTTTTAATTCCCATCCCTTTTCTTTAAGGCGTTCAACAAGTGCATTAACATTTATCTTTAAAGTATTGACCCTTAAACTGTCAAGCAATGGCTCTTTTAATATCTTGAAGTACTCGCTTGCGTCCTTACCAAGAAGTTTTATTGCGCGCTCCTTAAATTTTTCTTTAATCATATCTTCATCATATTTGTTGCTAATGCAAGCAGAACTGCGTGCATTATTGGAACTGTTATATTGTCATTTACATGCCTGCTTGTTGATTCAAAAATTGTAGAAAACAGCGAGACGCCAATGCTTGCTATTAATATTTTGCTTCTGCTTAAAAAGAATGGAGCATTAATTAGTCCTGGCACTGGCGGAATTATGCTTAATGCCACTGCAGTTCCAAAAAACGAAAATGCAAACATTGAAAAACATCCAACAAGAGTGCTTTCACTAGTAATCTTATATTTCCCATATCTTCTTCCAAGGATTGTTGCAAAGCCGTCTCCCCAAGCCAGCGCAAGCACGCCTGCTCCTGCAAGGCGGTAATCAAAGAATATTGATAATATTAGCATAGATGTCGTATAATAAAGCACGCCAAAAAGCGCGCCTTTTTTTTCTTCTTCAACCCTTATTATAAAAAAATAGATTCTTTTGTATCTTTTGCTTATGATTGTTAAAATAATCAGCAGGATGCATAAGAGCACTATTAAAATCCTGTCTAAGAACAAATATGCAAATGCAAAACACCCTACAAGTATGTGGATTATTTTCCTTTTAACTTCTTTTTCAATCACATGATTTATTCAACAATTGTGCCAATAAATTTCTTGCCCTTTATGACGCGCTCAAGATTCTTTATGTCTTTTATAAACACGAGTTTTATTTTATCTCTTTTAGCAAGCTTGCACGCCTGCAAGTCAAAAATAAAGTTTGTTCCTAATCCTAAATTTGCTTTTAGCGCAAGCTCTATTAATTTGTCATAGCTCATGTTTTTGTACATCTTAGCGTCAGCATATGTCCTTGGGTCCTTGTCGTACACGCCTTTTACATTAGACATGTTTATGACACATTTTGCATTTACTAGTCCCGCAATAATGACGCTGTCCGCATCTGTTGTCATGCCTGGGAAATATCCTTGACCAACAATTATTTTTTCTTTACACTTTTTAAATTCATCAATATTTTTGGCAACTCTGCAGTTTAGAATGCTTGCCACAAGCGCAGCATTTAACTCTGTTGCTTTCATGCCTATTAAATCAAGCTCAACATTGCTTGCACCAAACTTGCGTCCCG
>JAFCFT010000009.1 GCA_017608505.1 Candidatus Parvarchaeota archaeon
GGGAGCTGAAACGAAGACTGAAATGGTTTGGAGGGTTTCAAAGCAGAAAAGGAGCAGAGAGTTTTATAAGGCAGTGGGTAAGGAATTATAACACGGAAAAAGTCACTTAACCCTCCATACCAAATATCTTTTAGAGACTCTTTAGATACATTGCCAAGTGAAACTTTTGAATCAAAATCAAAACAGCATAATGAAACCTCCCCATCATAACGAACCATGATATTATACCAAAGATAAGGACAGGGAAGATTAGTTCCAACCTCAATTAAAGGGTACTTTAAATTTAATTGTGCACCTGTCCAATTATGAGCAGACTGCACTAAAATAGAATCTGAAATCTTGCTAAATGAATTATACACACTTCTTATACTCGAAAAGTCATAACCCGAAATTACTGAAGTAATCTGAATTATTGGATGTTTTAATCCTAGCCTATCCCTCTCTTTAATTAAATTTAAAAGATTCTTTCTAATAGAACTGAATTTTAAAGGCACTCTAATTTTTTCAAAATCTTCCCTATCTCCAGAGTCTATTGAAAATGAAATAAGATCAAGTCCAGATTCAAAGATGCGTCTAATATTATTTTTATTAACTAAAGAGCCATTTGTAATTACTGAAATAAAAAATCCTTTTCTTTTAGCTAATCTGATTTTATAAAATAAATATCTATCCAAAAAAGGCTCACCAAATCCTGTCAAAGTTATATTATTAATGCCCATTTCTTTTGCATCGTTTAATATTTTGCTAAATAATTTGTTAGTCATTGTACCAATTTTTCTAGTCATCTTATCCCGGCAACAAGTAATACAACGGGCATTGCACGCATTTGTGGGCTCGATTAAAAGAAACGGAGGCGCAACCTCTCGTTTCTTAATCAATCTGTTAATCCACCTCTTATAAAAAAATAAGTAAATAGGATTGGTAATAATTTTTGGACTACTTAAAAATTTTAAACCAAGGGTTCTAATAAATAGTGTTCTGCTTAATTTTTGAACATATTTTTCAAACATTTTAATATGCCTTTTTTAATTGCTTAAAAGTTGGAATAATATCTCCTCTATATCTAATCAAAGTCTTTAAGTTATATAAATGATTTTTTGAGCTTGTAAGTGAAAACAGCCACCACAATGAAGTTTTTTAATAGATTTTCTTACCTCACGTGCTTTATCAGAATGCCAAATTTCAGAAAATTTCTTTTCTCTAACATTACCCATCGGTCTTGTATATGCAGTGCAAGGATACACATCGCCATTAGTTTCAATAAAACCAAGACCATATCCCCCAACATAACACTTAAAATCTTTAATTATGCTGGGATTTTTATAATACTCTTTTGCCACATTAAGTGAAATATAATATGTCTGAATTGGAATCTTAGCTTTATCATATATGAGTCTAATTCTATCTATCATTTTATTTAGTCTTTTAATATCATTTTGGTTTTTTATTCCAGTTCTAAAATTTGTTTGTCCATAATGACCAGTATAAACAGGGGTAAAAAGAATCGAATCGACATTTAAAGACTCCATCAATTCCATATATTTCCGTGGATTAAAAATATTCATAGGAGAAATATGCGCTGCTACAACAATTTTAGTGTCTAATTTCTCTTTTTTTCTAACCTCATTAAGATTTTTAATTCCTTGAATTGTCCTTTCAAAAGCCCCTGGTACACCTCTTTCAATATCATGAGATCTAGGATCAGTACCATCAACTGAAACCCAAACTTCATCCATAACACGAGCCATTTTCTGAGCAAGAACCTTCTTATAAAGCAAATAACCATTAGTTAAAACTCTTGTGGGAATCCCATAGTCTTTAGCATAGCTTGCCAATTCATACAGATCAGGTCTAAGCATTGGTTCTCCACCACCAAATTGCAATCTTTGAATTTTGAATTCTGCAAGGTCATCAATTAAATCCTTATATTCTTGAGTTGTAAGCATATTTTTCTTTTGTCTTCTGATTTTGTGCCTGTCAGCACGCCAATCATCACAAATTAGACATCTTAGATTACAAAAAGGAGTTATCCTCAAATAAACAGTAGGCTTATGAAGGGGTCTGCCTAAATGATACTCAAAAAAAGGCACAACAAGTTTTTTGTAAAATTTTCTGATAACCACCAACACTCACCAACAAGTTAATTATTTAAATTAAGTGCTTTTAAAATTTTGCATTATGCAATATGTTTCAATTATTAAAATTAAAAATGACAATGAAATAGAGAAGGCAGTAGAACATGCAATTAAGCTTATCGGAGGAATTAATAAGTTCATCAAAAAAGGAGAAAAGGTTCTAATAAAACCAAACGTGTGCTCAGAAAAAAAATTTACAACAGGGATAACAACACACCCAAAAGTTATAAGGGCAGTTGTAAAACAAGTATTAAAGGCTGGTGCTAAACCTATAGTTGGAGAATCCTCAATAATTGGACATTCGACTATGAAAAGTTTTGAAATAAGTGGAATAAAAGATGCGTTAAAGGGATTAAAAGTAAAAATTATTGATTTAAATACATTAAAATCAAGAAGAGTAAAAATACCTAATGCAATAAGAAAAAAGGAAATTACTGTTTCAGAAGGAGCAGTAAAAGTTGACAGAATAATTAGTATACCAGTACTAAAAACACATATGAAAACATTAGTAAGTCTCTCTTTAAAGAATATGAAAGGAATTGAGTACGGGCGTGAAAAAACAAACAATCATATGGCTGGCTTAGAAGAAACAATAGTTGATTTAAACAAAAGATTCAAGCCAGACTTATCAATAATATCGGGAATAATAGGACATCAAGGTAATGGCCCAACAAATGGCAAACCAATAAAAGCTAACTTAATAATAGCTGGCAGAGACCCGGTAGCAGTTGATACAGTTGGAACAATATTGATGGGTTTTAACCCAAAAAAAGTAAAGCATATTAAACTAGCGGCAGAGCAAGGACTTGGAACTAACGATATACATAAAATAAAAATTTTGGGCACTTCGCTTAATACTGCAAAAACTAATTTTATAAAACCAATAAGTTACAGGTTGCCACTTGGAACAAAAATCAAAACTCTAAGAAATATTATAAGAAAAGTATTAAGAAAAAGAATGCCTGAGCCATACATAGCATTTGATCATGATAAGTGCAGATTATGTCTCCACTGCAAAAAAATATGCCCTGTTAAAGCGATAAAACTTCAAAATAAAAAAATGAAAGTTGACAATAAAAAATGTGTACTGTGCCTATGTTGCCATGAAGCATGTCCGTATAACGCAATAAAAGTCATACATCCTTAATTATATCTTTTTGGCGACCAGAACGAAACCACATGATAATCGCTCGTTCTTGTTAATGAAACTATCTATTTTCAAAGAAACCTTATGAAATAATTTATTTAAATAAAAAAAGAAATTAAATAAAGGCTTAAATTTGTATGTTTTTGAAAGAGAGACTATACACCACAATTGGCAAATAAAAGAGCATAAACCTCCTACAGGCAGGACTTTTAAAATTTTAAAATCATTTTTTTCGAGCAAGTAACTAGCACCATACTTAGTAAATCTAAAGTAGTCGTGTGGTTCGTTATGAATATAAAATATATGAGGAACATTTAATATAAAAATTCCATTTTTCTTAAGAATCTTGGAGACTTCATTAACGAATTTATTGGGCTCTTTAACATGTTCAAGCACAGCGCTTGATAAAACACAATCAAAGGAAGACTTTTTAAATGGAAGATAATGACCATCAGCAACAACATCTAAACCATTAATTTTTGAAATATCTGCCCCAATGTAACTTTTACATTTACTCAATGCAACATTCTTGTAAATTAAATGACCTGCACCTAAATCCAAAAAAGCGCCTTTACAATATGAATTAATTAATTTTGTAATTATTTCTTTTAGCAGTTTATTGATTGGTTCTAATTCAAAAACCAAATTATTCTTTCGGGCATAATTAAGAACTTCTAACCATTCATCTTTCATACCATTAAATTAAACAACAAATCTTTTAAATATTTGGGAGGTACAAAAAACATCGATGAAACCATTATTAATTAATCCTCCATGGTATAGACTCCAAGGGCTTGAATTCATAGGCAATCCAATAGGGTTAGGATATATAGGAGCAGTATTGGAAAGGGAAGAAGGTATTAAAAGCATTATTTGGAATGCTGACTTTAAAAAGGGAGTAAAACCACAGATGGCGTCATCCTCAACAAAGGTTCAAGAAATGACACAGTCTTACAATAATTACTTAAGAATATTAAGAGATTTAGAACATCCCATCTGGCAAGAGGTAAAAAAAGAGATAAAAAAAATATCACCAGACATAGTTGGAATTTCAGTTAATACTTGCGCACTTGGTTCGTCACTGAACGTAGCAAGAATAGTTAAGGAATATAACGAAAATATACCTGTAATCTTTGGAGGACCTCATGCTACAACGGTCCCTCATGAAACAATCAAAGAAAAGAATGTGGACTTTGTCGTAAGAGGAGAAGGCGAATTAACAATGTTAGAACTTGTAAGAGAACTTGAAAAAAGAAAACCAAACTATAAGAAAATAAAGGGTTTAAGTTATAAACAAGGTAAAAAAATAATTCACAATCCTCAAAGACCATTAATTAAAGATATTAATTGGCTTCCATTTCCTGCAAGACACTTACTTAAAGACAAGAAAAAGTATCCTCCTAGTGTATTTGGAGTGCTATACGCGAGCAGAGGATGTCCTTATAGATGCATTTTTTGTGGTTCACACAATACATGGAGTAGAAAGCCACGATTATTTTCACCAGAATACATAATAAGTGAAATTGAATACGTTAAAGAAAAGTATAAAGCATGGAAATTTAATTTCTGTGATGACACATTTCCGTTATATAAGAAACATGCAGAACAAGTATTCGAATTAATAATTAAGAAAAAAATTGATATGGTATGGAGCTGCGAAACTAGAGCTGAAATACTAAAAGAAGATTTAGTTAAAAAAATGAAAAAGGCAGGTTGTCACAGCGTAGGAATAGGAATAGAATCAGGAAGCGATAGGATAAGAAAATTAATAAAAAAAGGGAGTAAAGTAGAGGATAATATTAAAGCAGCAAAGATTCTAAGAAAGTATAATATTAATCTCGTTACATTCTTTATGATTGGTTTTCCTTGGGAAACAAAAAAAGAAATGTACGAAACTGTAAAACTAATAAAAAAATTAAATCCTGGGCAAGTCGCATTTAATATTGTGACTCCTGAGCCAGGAACAGAACTGTTTCGATATGCAATCGCACATAAGCTCATTCCTAAAGATTTGGAATGGAGCAGTTTCTTTCATCAAAGTCCTGAAATGATAATAAACAGAAAAATGTCAAAAGAAGAGTTTTTAGAAACAATCAAAAAGATAGAAAAAATAGTAGACATATATAATAAAGCAAAAGCTAGAGAGAAGTTTAAAAAAGAATTTGGTTTTAGAATCAAAAGAATAATAAAAGAAAGACTATATATGCACCCAAGATTATTATGGAATCAATTTAAAGAAGTATTGTAACGCTTTTTCTTATTTCTTAAATATCTTAAAAAGAATTGAAGTAAAATTTCTTTATTTGGCCTAAATAAGAACTTTCTATAGGCCCTCATAGTTCCTAATTTGCGGATCTTATTACTATACTTTAATAATTCATCTTCATTTAATTTCATAGTCCTAGCGGATAATTGGTATCCAGTGCAATCACAAAAAAGTGCAGAATCATAAAAGTCTCTTAATATTAAACCCTTTTTTTTAGCAAATTTTGTTAAAGCCACATTAGGAAATGGTCTATATAATGCTGGAGCAATTAATGTTGGTTTAATCTCTTTTAGTAGTTTAATAGTCTTATTAAATGATTCCTTAGTTTCATAAGGAGTCCCCATTATACAAAATGCTATGGTATCTATACCAACTTTTCTTGAAAACTTAAATGTCCTCTTAATTTGCTCGACAGTTATTCCTTTATTATAAGAATCCAATACCCTTTGATCTCCATTTTCTACACCAAAAGAGAGTCTAATACACCCTGTGTTTTTCATAGTCCTTAATATTTTTTCATTAACACAATCAACACGCATCCAACACTCCCAAGTAAAGTCGTACTTTTTCATTAAATTACATATTTCATAAACTCTCTTTTCATTAACATTTAATTCAGGGCCCCAAAAAAAGATGTGTTCAACTCCTGCTTTTTTAACTTTATCAAGCTCTTTTTTAATATGTGATGGGCTTCTCATCCTCAGTCTAAGATTTTCATGACCAACAAGACAAAAAGTGCATTTGCCCCATCTACAACCTCTCTGAAGAAATGCGTACCAACACTTTTTACCCATTCTCTTATATTTATCCATAGGCAACTTATTGATCAAAGGTGTTGGTAAAGAATCTAAGTTTTCAATAACTCCGCCACCAATTAAACCAGTTTCTCCATTTAAAAATCTAAATATGTTTTTTTCAGGTTCGCCATATAAAAGCCTTTTAATATTAAAATCTTTCATCAAACGTTTTGAATAATAAGGATTCAATATATCTTCCCAAAATATGGCTTTAATACCAAGGCCTTCTGCATATTCGTAAAAAATTATATCATCAGTGAGAGTAGTATCTCCTCCCTTTATTACAAGATAATCAGGCTTCTGCTTTCTAATCCATTCACAAACTTCTCTGTGAAGCATACCTAATGCATTAGCATCGAGAATTTCAACTTTATGCTTTTTAGCTACAACTGCTGCAAGCAAGGCCAATTCACTAGGAGGGATAACATCATATGATATGTCAACGCCCCTTCTGAAACGCGAAACATTATAAGATATTATAAATTCATCAGTAATTTTTTCTTGGAATCGTGGAGGATTTAAAAAACAAACTTTCATTTAACAACACTTCCTATAAATTTTGATTAACTTCTTATTTTCTTTAATATAATCATGTTCTTTTTTTATTATTTTATTTAATTTTTTGCCATACTCTTTTCTAAGATTGCTATCTTTTAGCCGATATATTTGTTTTATTAAATCATTAATATCTTTTCCATAAAGAATTACTTCATCATGGTCAAAACCAACAGTTCCAGTGGGCGATGAAACAACAGGAATGCTACATGCTCCTGCCTCAAGCAATTTAAATTTTGAACCACCAAAAAAACAGTGTTTAGGATAAGGCAAAAGCATTATAGAGATATTATTAAGATAGCTCATAAATCCTTTTTTGTCAACTTGCCCAATTATTTTTACATGTTTTAAATTTTTAAATAGAGATTTGTGTTTTTCGCTCATCCATCCAACAATATGTATAGGGATAGTTACTTTTTTTGCAATCCTATAAGTCATTTTTAAAGCTTCAATATTCAGTGGATCATTAAAACTTCCTACAACTCCAACCACCAGTTCTTTACATTTAGATTTTGGATATTCATTAACTTTTATTGTATTATGTACAACATATAACTTATTTTCATCAACATCTTTTACATAGTTTATTATATTTTTCTTTATCGACTCGCTTGCACAAACTACAGCCTCTGCTTGCTTGATCATTTTAATTTCAATTCTTTTTTGAACAATTGGGTTAAAGAAATACAAGAAAAATAAACGCTTTGGAATAGAACCATGTTTTGTATATAATAAACCTGTCTCTAAAGTCTTAAAACTCGGCAAGTCAAGGATAAATTTCTGTCTTAATATCATAGCACTATAATACTGATGTGCATGAACCAAATCAACATTTAGTTTTTTGATTTTTTGAAATAAAGGGCACTTCTTAAAAAGCAATCTGCCAGGTATTAATTCTTGTTTATACAAATTTTTGTTAAATCCATAACTGTACATAACAAAATCTTTGAAACCTGCTTTATAAAGACCTTCTGCTTGTAAACACTGCCTAATAGTGCTTCCCCATCTTAAACGCAAATCCTTTAATGATAATATTCCTATCTTCATACTAATCCTTAATAAAAATTTTATACCATAATTCAAACATCAATAAAGTCCAAAATTGCCTTCTATAATAAACGTTCCCCTTTCTCTTATAATTATTTACAACTTTCTGTACAAATTTATTGTTAAAGTAAGGCTTTCGTCTTATATTCTTATCTAATAGCAACTCTTCTGCAAGATCATTTAATTCATTCTTAAGCCATGATTTTATTGGAACAGTAAAGCCCTGCTTTCGTCTACGAATAATCTCTTTAGGCAATTTGTTTTTCATTAATTTTTTTAACAAATACTTACTTTGAAAACCTTTAATTTTCATTCTAGGGTGTATTTTAACACAATACTCAACAAACCTATGGTCTAAAAAAGGGAACCTTCCTTCAATACTGGCAGCCATCATCATTCTGTCTCCTTTAATTAACAAGTCGTCAGGTAACCAATAATTAATATCAAATAATAAAATAGAGTTCAAATTAGGAAGCTTACAACGTGGATAAATATTCAATTTGTTATTAGATATATTTTTCCTAAATAATTCCTTTTTTTCCTCTTCATCAAAAACCTTAGAATAAACATTATACCCTTCACAAATATTATTGCTATTTTTTAAATACAAACAAAAGCGCCTAACTACTGGATTCTTACTAATAATTGGAAATTTTTGTTTAATCCTATAAGGAACTACTTTAGTCAAATTATTTAATCTTAATAATTGAATATATTTTTTATAGCCTGCAAATAATTCATCTCCACCTTCACCACTTAAAACTACTTTAACATATTTTCTTGCAAATTTTGAGATTAAGTAAGTGGGAATTATTGTTGCATCAGCCAATGGTTCGTCAAGATGCCACGTAAGTTTTTCCAAGAACTTTGAAGTCTCACTTGTAACTAATAACTCGTAATGTTCTGTATTAAAAACTTCACTAACTTTTCTTGCATAACTTAGTTCGTCATTTTTATCTCCAAATCCCACACTAAATGTCTTAACTGGCGAACTAGCGTATTTACTCATGAAAGCAACAATACTTGAGGAATCAATACCTCCAGAAAGAAAAGAGCCTAATGGCACATCACTGATTAACCTTTTCTTAACAGAGTCACTAAATAAATTCTCAATTTTCTTTAAAGCTTCTTTTTCATTATTTATTACAGGGTTTATACTTAAATACCAATATTTTTTTATTGTAATTTTTTTATCTTTAAAAATTAAGTAGCATCCTGGTTTTAATTTTTTAATTCCTTCAAACATAGTAAGCGGAGCTGGTACAAACCTATAGGACAATAACGCATTAAGCCCCTCATCACTAACTTTTGGATTATAATTTTTATTTTCGAGAATAGATTTAATTTCACTTGCAAAAAATAATTCATTATTAATTAATGCATAATGAACAGGTTTAATTCCAATCCTATCCCTTGCAATGAACAATGAATTATTTTTAGAATCCCAAATTGCAAAACCAAACATCCCATTTAATTTTTGAACACAATTAGGACCGTACTCTTCAAAAGCATGTAATATTACCTCAGTATCTGTCTTGGTATAAAACTTATGCCCTTTTTTAACTAGGTAATCTCTTAAGTCCTTATAATTATAAATTTCCCCATTAAAAACAATCCATAATGATTCATCCTCATTATGTATTGGCTGATGACCTGTTTTTAAGTCAATAATACTTAATCTACGGACTCCCATAGAAATAAAATTATCAATATAATAACCTACATCATCTGGACCTCTGTATTTTATTACATTACCCATCTTTTTTAACAATTTTAAATCGTTTGTTCCAGTAAATCCAAAAATACCGCACATTATAGCATCCTCCTATAACAATCTAAATATGCTTCTGCTACGCTACTCCACGAATACAACATTGCTTTTTTGCGAGAGTTCCTCCCCATTTTGTCTCGCAAATTTCTATTCTTAAAGAGTTTAATTAAAGCATTTGCAATATCCCTTTCATTATGCTTGCCAATGATAAAACCATTTGTTTCGTCAACTAATTCTTTCGTCCCTCCAGTATCAGTTACTATTGCTGGCAAACCAGAAGCAATAGCTTCAAGCAGTGAATTACTCATGCCCTCATGAAGAGATGGTTGCACATAACAATAACTTTCAGAATAGTAATCACTTATTTTTTCATGAGGGACCCTTCCCAAAAATCTTACATAATTATTAATTCGTAATGATCTTGCTAACTTTTTTAAATCATTTAATAAAGGACCATCTCCTATTATCACAACTTCAAAATCGTTTATCTTGTCCTTAATAAAAGGAATGCTTTTTATCAAGTATTCAATTCCTTTTCTTGGTATTAATCTTGAAACAGTTAATACTCTGTTTTTAATTTTCTTTTTTGGTTTAAATTCATTAACATCAACCCCATTAGATATTACTAATATTTTTTGATCACTCTTAATGGCCTTTGCAAAATTCTTAAATTTCTCACTGTTTGCTATCACAAAATCAGCATTTTTCCATACAACTTTCAAAATGGGTTTAAGGGCAGAATAGATAAAGTTAAATCTTTCATTAAATCCGGGAACATCAGAGCCTCTTAACGAGACCATATATGGAATTTTTCTAGTTTTCTTCAAATAATACGCAGTTACACCACAAGGAAACCCAAAAAACGCATGAATTAAGTTATATTTTTCTTTTTTTATTAATTTTTTAGAAAATATGGTAGATTTTATTATATATCTTATTATTTCTCTTAATCGCCAATAATGCAGGTCCTTTTTGTTTACATTCAATCTAAATATATTAATGTCTTTTGAAAATTTTTCTTTACTAAATGCATCAATACTTGAAGTAACTAAGTCTATTTTTATATCACTTATTTTACTATACTCTTTTAATAAATAATAATTAGCATTTGCAGCACCCCCCCCAATTGGAGGAAACTCGTAATTAAGAAACAATATTTTAATAAATCATCACCTAAGAATTTTTTCGATATTATAAGGTTCGTGTCTTCCTCCATAATATACCTTTATCATAATATCGCTTAGAAATCCTAGTATTAAAAATTGAAATCCGCCAATCACAGTAAGAATACTTAAAAGAAATAAAGGCCTGTCACTCAAAGGCTCGTTAAAGAATAATCTCATAATTATTAAATAAGTAAATAATAATCCTCCAAAAAATATTTGTAATAATCCAAAAGCACCAAATAAATGTAATGGTCTACTTGAGTATTGCATCCAAAATTTAATATTAATTAAATCCAATAGTCCCTTAACTAATCTCTTCCAGTTATATTTAGTTTTACCATATATTCTTGGATGATGTCTTACTTTAACTTCAGCTATTTTAAACCCTTTCCAATAAGTTAGTGCTGGAATATATCTATGAATCTCACCATAAAGTTCTAGATCTTTAATAACTTCTCTTTTATACGCTTTCAATGTACAACCAGAATCATGAATATTTAATCCAGTCAGTTTCCTATGCAACCAATTACTAAACCTTGACATAACTTTCTTACTAAATCCGTCTTTCCTATTATAACGCCAACCACTAACAACATCATATCCCTCTTTTAATTTATTTAATAACTTAGGAATATCTGAAGGATCATTTTGCAAATCTGAATCCATTGTAATTAAAATATCTCCATTAGAATATTTGAAACCTGAATTAATAGAAGCTGTTTGCCCATAATTTTTTCTAAATTTTATCACTTTCACATGTTTCTTATCTTGCAAATAAATTTTTTTTAGAATATTATAAGAATTATCTGTGCTCCCATCATCAATAAAGATTATCTCGTAGGAGTATCTATGTTGTTTTAATACTTTCACTAGTTTTCTATATAAAGGCAATAAATTACCTTCTTCATTAAATACTGGCAAGATTACTGACAATTTCATTATAATAAGTTTCAAAATAATAAATTATAAACGTTTTGATTAATCATTTTAATATTTTTGAGAATGTTAAAAATAAAGAAAACAAAAACAATACAATAAGGAGTCCCGTAGTAGCAAAAGCTGCGCCAATAACACCATAGACTGGAACCAACAAATAAAGCAATATCAAATCAGCAGTAAATAATAAAGCGCCAAAAATCCCTGCAAGCTTGTGTTTATGAAGCGACCATAAAGCATAAAGTAAAACAGTAAATAAAGCATAAAAAGCATAGCCAACAGACAACACTTTAAGGATAGGAACAGAAGAAGAGTATGAACCTGAGTATGTTAAGTTTATTATAAACTCTGGAAAGGTCCAATATGCAAGCAACCCGACAAGACAAATGCAACTTGTGTAAAATAAAGCCCACTTGAGTTTTGAACGCAATTTATTGAAATTCTTTAAGGCGCTTTCTTTACTAAATTCGGGAAAGAACACTGCAAGAACAGAAGAGGCCATAAGAAAGGCGCGTGAAAGAGTAACGGCGGCTTCATAGTATCCTGCTTGTTCAGAGCCAAGAAAAGAGCTAACAAAAAATAAATCAAAATATAAAACAAGGCTAACGAATAAGTTAGTGAAAAGAACAGGCAGTCCAAATTTCAATATTCTTAGCCTGCTTATGTGTTCAGACTTGTATTTGAAATATTTCCAAACAAAAGGAAGGCACAAAAGAATCACGCCAGTTCCTGAAAAAATAAGTGCAAGCAAAGCTCCAAAAGCGCCAAAGCCCAAAAGAACAAAGGAAACTGCAAAGAATAATTTGATTAGGGTGCTAAGTGAGTTAATGATAGAATAAGGATAAATTTTTCCAAGCCCTTGAAGGAAATTAAAAAGTATAGTGCCAATACCACCAATAGGAAAAGAAACTGCAACAATGATTATTAGAGGAACAATGCCACCACCCAGTGTTTCTGAAAGTGGAAGGCTAAATATAATATAAAGCACCATGAATAAAAGATTCAATGAAAATGAAACTTTAATGAATTCTATTAATAGGCTTTTAAGCTTGCCAAATTCCTTTTTTGCGTTAAATTCTGCAGAGTACTTAACTAAGGAAGCAATTACAGCAGTAGAAGGGATGCCAGTAATCCAAACAAGATTTAAAACAACCCCATAACGGCCGTACTCAGCAGGTCCAAGCAGGCGGCCAAGAACAAAGTGGAGCAAGTAAGAAAAGAAAAAGTTTAGAGCAGTGCTGATAAAAACGATAAGAGTTTTCTTAAAATACTTCATAAAAATGTGGATGAATAAAATACTTATAAAATTATATGAGAAAACAGAAAAAATTAAAAATAAATAATAAGTGGAAAGCCTCACATGAAAACTGCAATAATAACAGGAGTAACTGGACAAGATGGAAGTTACTTAGCAGAGTTATTGTTAAAAAAAGGGTATAAAGTATATGGGATGATAAGGAGAGCATCAACATCAAATACATCAAGAATAGACCACTTAACAGACAATCCTAATTTTATAATAAGAAAAGGTGATGTTACTGATAGATCATCAATAGAACACATATTATTAGAAGCAGAACCATGCGAGTTCTATAATTTGGCAGCACAGTCATTTGTACCAGAATCATGGACTAATCCAGTATATACATCAGAAGTAACAGGAATAGGAGTGCTTAAGTGCTTAGAAGCAGTAAGATATTATCAAGAACATACAGGAAGGAAAATAAAATTTTATCAAGCAGGAAGTAGCGAGCAGTTTGGGAAGGCACTAGAAGTGCCACAAAATGAAAATACACCGTTTTATCCAAGAAGCCCTTATGGAGTAGCAAAGGTATTTGGATACCATATGACAAGGAATTATAGAGAAAGTTATAATATGTATGCTCTTACAGGAATTTTGTTTAATCACGAAAGTCCAAGAAGAGGATTAGAATTTGTAACAAGGAAAATAACACATACTTTAGCAAGAATAGCAAATGGCGAAGAAACAATATTGGAACTAGGAAATTTAGAAGCAAGAAGGGATTGGGGATACGCAAAAGATTATGTAAAAGCTATGTGGATGATGTTGCAGCAAGAAGAACCTAAAGATTATGTTATAGCAACAGGAGAAACGCATAGTGTTAGAGAATTCGTTGAAAAAGCAGCAGAATATGCAGGATTGGGAAAAATAAAATGGAAAGGAAAAGGAACAAATGAAAAGGGATATGATGAAAATAACAAGTTAATAGTAAAAATAAATAAAAAATATTATAGGCCTGCTGAAGTGGATTTATTGTTAGGAGACCCAAGCAGAGCAAAAAAAGAATTAGGATGGAAACCAAAAACTAGTTTTGACGAATTAGTAAAAATAATGGTTAAAGCGGACATGGAATTAATAAAGCTTAAAAAATGAATTCTCATAAGAAAAAACATAATGAAAGTGGCGATACTCGGCGGCGGATTGGCAGGAATAAGCGCTGCATATCATGCTGAAAAGAATGGGCACGAAGCAGTGATAATAGAAAAGGAAAAGGAACTAGGGGGAATTGCAAGGTCTATAAAATGGAAGGGATGCATAATTGATTATGGGCCGCACAGGTTCCATACAAAAGTGGATTGGGTTGAAAAGCTGTTTAAAGAGTTGATGGGAAAGGACTTGCTTGTAAGGAAAAGGCTTTCAAGAATTTACACGCCAGAAGGATTTATTCCGTATCCGCCAAAGCCAGAAGCAATATTGAAGCAGGGCAAGAAGACGATTCTAAAGATTGGATTTGATTATGTAACGCAGAAAATAAAGAATAAGATATTGGGAGAAAGGAAGGAAAGCTTGAAGGATTGGGGAGTGAATAGGTTTGGAGAGACGCTTTATGAAATTTATTTTGGAAGATATAATAGGAAAATATGGGGTGTGGACCCGTCGATGATAAGTTATGATTGGGGGAATCAAAGAGTCGATGGGCTAAATATGAAGAATGTGATAAAAAAGGCGCTTGGGATCGGAAAAGCGCCAAGGACGTTTTTGACAAAGTTTTATTATCCAAAGTATGGAGCAGGAAGTTTTACGAAAAAGTTTGCTAAGAAAGTAAAGGGGAATAAGATAGCAGGGAGCAAGGCAGTGAAGGTTAAGAAAAAAGGGGACAAGTGGGAGATTGTGCATGAGAAAGGAACATTGAAGGCGGACAAAGTGATAAGCACAATAAGAATGGACGATTTGATAGGAATGCTGGAAGGAGTGAAGGTGCCAAAAAAAGTAATGAAAGCTGCAGGAGAGTTAAAATACAGAAGTAGTATTTTTGTGCACTTGTTAGTAAAAAAGAATTCTGTAAGCAAGGACTCGTGGATTTATTATCATGACCCTACGCTTGTGACTGCAAGAGTTACGCAGCAGAAAAATTTCAGTCCGTATTGCGTGCCAAAAGGAAAGACTGTGTTAACGTGCGAAATATTTTCAAATCCAGGAGAAGAGCCCTGGGAAATGAGCGATAAAGAGTTGATTAAGAAGTGCGAAGAAGAAGTAAGGGCAACGCTTATTGGGAACAAAGTGGAACTTTTAGTAGGAAAAGTCATAAAATATCCAAAGACGTATCCGTTGTTTCTTGTAGGAACAGAAAAAAGGGTTAAAACAATAAAAGATTATTTAGAAAGTATTGGAATAATAAGTACAGGAAGAATGGGCTCTTTTTATCATACTAATATGGATCATTCGATAATAATGGGGAGAAAAGCTGTTGAGATGCAATTATAAATAATTTTAAAAGATAAAGTCGTATATTAAACTCAATGAAACCAGATATTGTGGCTTATTTAGATGATATAAATTCTAAAAAAAAGGAAGTTCAAGATTTGCTGTTTGATATTATTTATAACTGCACATTTCCAGATCAAATAGTATTTTATTTTGAAATGGAAAGATTAGCAAGCGAACTTAGAAGATTAATAAAAAAGAAATTTGATGCTGTTTTGCTAATGGATGAAGATGGAAAAGATGTTTACAAGTTAATTAATAAAAAACTTTGTTCAAAAAAAAGAGTTATCACTTGTTATGTAAGAAGAAAAAGAGATTCTAATTGGAATGTTTGTGGTGTGGAATCGTCAAAAGAAAAGCTTCCTCTAGAAAACCAAATTGAAAACATTGTTAGGGCTATTGAAAAAATTTCTAAAAAGACAATTGAGATAGCACTAATAGATGATGTTATATTTTCAGGAACTACTCTCAAATATTTTATAAAAACATTAAAGAAAAAAATTAAAAAGAAAATAAATTTTTATGGAATTGCTCTTTTAACACCTACAGAAAGATATGCGTTTTTAAAAGAAGTTTACGTGGGGTTTAAAGTGCCTGGCAAAGGTTTTGATGGGAATAAAGGAAAATGCGATATTTTATGTTTAAAAGATTTTATTTGGAAAGAAGTTGCAATAGGAGCAACTTCATATATTCATAATAAAAAATGGATGAAAGAATGGTATTTCGCTAAATATAGAAAAGCAAAAAAGAATTTTTTAAGGGTTAAAAAATTAACAGAAAAGAAATTTGTATCTTAAGAAAGAAGGAGGTTTTCAAAGAAATAGGGTGTCCTTGAGGTATGGAAAATGTGAAAGATATGGTAGGCATTAATCCTCTCCTGTTAAGTAATTAATACATCTTCTAGCAAAATCAAGTATTTCCCATTCGCAGCCACTTTCATGGTTAATTATTTTTTCATGATACTCTGCTAATTTAATGTCAGGGTAATGTTTTTTGAATTCCTCGACTAAGTCACTTCCTTAAAGAAAACAACTGCTTTAAGTACTCGCGCATCACGTTGGAGTCGAGCTTTGACTCGCCGTGAATGCGGTCAGTGAAGACAAAAGGGACTTCGAGAATTCTCAAAGGGCGGGCGCGGGCATAGATTTCAAGAAGAATTTTGTAGCCAATAGGGTTGAGTTCGTCTTTTACGCGCTCAAAGACTTCACGCTTAAGAACAAAGTAGCCGCTCATAGGGTCGCTTAGTTCGACGTTTAAGAAGAGCTTGGCTAGGAATTTGGCGCCGCGGCTGATGAGCTTGCGAGACAGGGGCCAGCCAACAACAGAGCTGCGGACGCCTACTGCAAGATCGTATTCGTTTTCGCAGGCATTGATGAGCTTAGGAAGGATGCGCGGGTCGTGGGATAAGTCAGCATCCATGACGCCCAGTACGTTGCCGCGGGCGCGTAAAAAGCCGGCAATGACTGCGGATGAGAGGCCGCGTTCAGAGCGACGGACAATGCAACGCACGCGAGGGTCGCGCGCATGATATTTTGCAACAATTTCGTATGTTTTGTCAGGAGAGTTGTCATCAACGACTATGATTTCAAAGTCAAGACCTTCTAAGACAGAGGTTACTTTGTCAAGAAGAATGGGAATGTTTTCTGCCTCGTTGTAAGTTGGAATTATGAGGCTGAACATAAAGGAATATGAGAAGTGACAAGTATTATAAAGGTTTCCATTAGTTAAAGAGTATATGAAAATATCTGTTGTGATTCCTGGACATAATGAGGAAGGGAACATAGAAAAGTGCGTAAGCGAGATTAAGAAGGCATTAAAAGGGGAAGATTACGAGTTGGTGCTTGTAAATGATTGTTCGACAGACAAGACTGGGAAAATAATGAATGAGTTGGCAAAAAAGGATAAAAGAATAAAGGTTGTCCACAGGAAAGGGAAAAAAGGATTTGGAAGGGCTGTAAAAGCAGGGTATAAAAAGGCAAGCGGGGATTATATTGCGCTTGTAATGGCAGATTTGTCAGATGATCCTAAGGATTTGAAAAGAATGATAAGAGAAACAAAGAAAGGATATGACGTTATTGTAGGAAACAGGTTTACAAAAAAGTCAAAAGTGATTGGATATCCTAAAGTGAAGTTGATTGCAAACAGGATGTTTAATAATTTGCTGGCGCTGATGTTTAGAATGCCCTATAAGGACATATCAAATGCGTTTAAAATGTATAAAAAAGAAGTGATTAAAGGGGAAAAATTTGAAGCAGATGGATTTGACATTACGATTGAAGTGCCGCTTAAGGCGTGGATTAAAGGATACAAGTTTAAGGAAATTTACAATAATTGGTATGGAAGGGAAAAAGGAAGCCCAAAGTTTGGAAATATAATAAAGGCAGGATGGGTTTATGTGAAAAGGCTGTGGAAGTTGTGGATCGAAAGTCTTAAAAAACACTAATTATTATTATACTAATTATGATTAGTATAATTAGACATGAAGATTTAAACAGATGGAAAAGAACAGGCGCATGGACATTTGTTTATGGAAGGAGAAAAACAGGCAAAAGTTTTTTTGTAAAAAATTTTACTAAGTGGGATAAATATTATTATATAGGAAGAGCAGGGGAAATATTTGAAAGCCAAAGCAAAATTGACTATGATACCTTTGCAAGAGAAGTAATTAATAAGTTAAAAGAGGGCGATAGCATAGTCATAGATGAAATTCAAAGACTGCCAGAGGAATTTTATGATAGGCTGCATAACCTTGGAGTGCAAGGAAATTTGACAGCGATATCATCTACACTATGGGCGGCAAAGAGATTAATTGGCATGAAATCAAGTTTATTAGGGTTGTTTTCAGAATTTAAAATGAATATGATAGACGAAAGAGATATTTTAAGAAATTTATCAAAACGCATTAAGAATTGCAAGGAATTAATTGAAATTGCTACATATTTAAGAGAACCTTGGCTGATTCCTTTGTGGGAAAAAGTTGGAAAAAAAGTTTTATTTTCAATGGCAACAAATAGTAAGATGTCTGTGCCTGCATTAATTGGAGAAATATTTTCTGAGGAAGAAAAACAATTATCTAGTGTTTATGAAGCAATTTTAAAAGCAGTTTCTGACGGGAAAAGGATTTCTGGAGAAATAACTAAATATGTTTACGCTTTAAAAAGAATACCTGCGCAAAATCCGAGTTTTGTACACCCTTACTTGAATTCATTAAATAAATTAGGAGTGCTTGAAAAAACAAAAATATTTGGAAAAAATAAATATGTGTACACCCATACATCGCCTGTTATGGATTTATATTACTATATGAATGAAAAATACGGTTTTTCAGAAAGAGATTTGCCAGAAAACCAAATAAAAGATATTTTAAAGAAAAAGGTTCCTTATCATGTAGAACAATTTTTTAAAAATTTACTATCTAAAATATTCGGACTTGGAAAAGAAATAATTTCGGAAAAAGATTACGAGATAGATATTGCATTAACAAAGTTTAAAAAATTAAAAGTAGTATGCGAAGTCAAATGGAAAAAAAGAATTGACAAATATGAAATAAAAAGAATTGAAGAAGTGTTAAACAGATTTAAATGCAAAAAAATAATGATTGTGCCTGAGAAAAAAAATCTTGAAAGGGCACCCAAAGGCATAAAATTGCTGGATGTAAAGGATATTTTAAAAATATTATAATTTAAATTTGAGTTTTAAAGCATAAGGAATCATGCTAAATTCTTTGAAAAAGCGCAGGGCAGACTTAGAGCCTTCTTTCCAAGAAATAGGAAATTCTTTGATAGAGCATTTACGGCGCTGGGCGCGTACAAGGAATTCGGCATCCCAAAACATTCTGCGTTCTTTGTTGCCAATGCCTGTTTCTTTGAGTAATGAAAATAAAACGTCGCGTTTAAAAGCTTTAAAGCCTTGGAAGTGGTCTTTGATAGGGCTGCCAAAGTAAATGCGCATGAATAAGTTCCAAAAAAAGCTGATAAGTCTGCGGGAAATGCTTCTTACGCATTTGGCGCCTTTTACATATCTGCTGCCAATGACAATGTCGTATTTGCGGGCAAGAGTGATTAAGCGTTTTAAGTGCTTTGGGTCTGTTGAAAGGTCTGCGTCAATGAATGCAATGATGCGGCCGCGGGCGCGCAAAAAAGATTTTAGCAAGTTTTCTCTTCGGGATGGGCCGTCAGTGTAATGCATGACTTTGATTTCTTTGTGCTTGCGTGCAAGCTTGCGCGCAATGCTTAAAGTTTTGTCAGTTGAGGCATCGTCAACAATTACAAATTCAAAGTTTTTAAGAAAGCTTTTTAAGGTTTTTAGGACAATTAAGGCGTTTTTTTCAAGAACTGCTTCTTCATTGTAGCATGGCATGAATAAGGAAACGTCAAGCATGATAAAAAGGAAGAATTGCGCGCGCTTTTAAAGATTTCTAAGAACATCTGGGGATACTTTTTTTATTTTTTCAATGTTTTTTTCAGTCCAGTCGACAAGTTTTTTTACGCCTTCATGGATTGTGACTTGAGGATTCCAATTTGTGTATTTTTGAAGTTTTGTAATGTCGCTAATGTAAACGCGCTGGTCGCCATGGCGCCAAGGGGCGTATTTGACTTTGCTGCGTTTTCCAGTGTATTCTTCTATTAAGTCAAGAAGTTGCATGAGGCTTATTGTGTTTTCTGGGCCTCCGCCAAGATTAAATGACTCGCCGTAACATTTTGGAGTTTTTGCCATCAAGTCAAAGGCGCGGGCATGGTCTGTGCAGTATAAGGCGTCGCGGACTTGCTTGCCGTCGCCGTAAAATATTACGTTTTTTCCAAGGATGGCGCGGATTGTGAACCAGGAAAGCCAGCCCTGGTCTTCGCACCCGTACTGTCGGGTGCCATAAATGCAGCTCATGCGGGCGCACACTGTTTTTAAGCCGTATGAGTCATGGTAATTGCGCATCCAGAGCTCGCCAGCCATTTTAGAAGCGCCGTAAGGGCAGTTTGCTGCAGGAGGGCCAACAACAAAGCCTTCTTCTGTGATTCCTAAAAGATTAGGATCAGCGTATTCGTAGTGGTCTTGCTTTTCTATGAAGTCTTTAAGTTGGTCAAATTTGCGGTATCTAATTTTCTCGTTTTTGGATTCAATGCGGACAATATCGCCGTAGACTTTGTTAGTGGAGCAGTAGATTACAGGGGCGTCAGGACATTTAAGTCTTACGCATTCAAGGACATTCATAGTGCCTGTTGAATTGACGTGGTAATCGTAAAGAGGTTTTTCTAGGCTTTCTGTCATAGTGACTTGGGCTGCCATGTGATACACTCTGTCAATGTTTTCGAAGTGCGGAAGCATGTCATCAAGGTTGCGCACGTCAGCAACTACTAACTTGACGCGGTCAGGTCCGTATTTGTCTATTAAGTATTTGGAATTGTTGCCGTGAGTCCTCGAAAGGTTGTCTATGAGGATGACTTTGGAGTCAGAGTATGTTTTTAGGATGTGCTCTGCGTTATGAGAGCCTAAAAAGCCGTCTCCGCCTGTTATTAAGACATTCATAGCAATCCTCTTTGTTTCATTTCATTTAAAGCTTTTTCGGTATTGTCAATGGCTTTTACGCCTTTGCTCCATTCGACAAGCGTTTGTATGTCAAGTTCAGGGTATTTGAAAGTAAAGCCTAGGTTAAGGAGTTTTGAGTTGTCAGCATAGCAGTAGCGGACATCGCCAGGCCTTCCTTGATTAAGGACTCTTGGTTCTATGTTTACTCCAAGACTTTCAGCCAGTTTGTTGGCAAGGTCAAGGATAGAAATTGCTTTGCCAGTGCCGATGTTAAAAACTCCGCTGACGTTTTTTTCCATTAAGAATACGTTTGCGCGGGCAATATCTTCGACATGAACAAAGTCGCGGGTTTGAAGGCCGTCTTCAAAGATTAGTGGAGGGTTGCCGTTCTTAAGTCTGCTTGTAAAAAGGGCTGCAACGCCTGTGTATGGATTGGAAAGTGACTGGCGCGGACCGTATACGTTGAAATAACGGGTGCTGACTACAGGGATGCCATATGTTTTGCCAAAAGAGAGGCACATTTCTTCTTGGTATTTTTTAGTGAGAGAATATATGGCGTTTGAGTCAAGGCTTTTGGTTTCAGGAGTTGGGACAGGCGATAAAAGGGAGTTGCATGAAGGGCAATGCAAGTGCCAGTATCTGCGCTCAAGTTGGGATTTAGGCCTCATTGGAGGCTCTACTAGACCGCAGTTTTCGCATTTGTAAAGACCTTCTCCGTAAGAAGACATGCTGCCTGCTACAAGGATTTTTTTAACAGAGTGGTCATGGTTTGCTAAGTAATCAAGAAGTTTGGCAGTTCCTGTGACATTGACGTCTACGTATTTGTCAACTAAGTACTGGGATTGGCCCATGCCGACCATGGCTGCCTGGTGAAATACGACTTCAATGTCTTCAAGAACTTTTGGCCAGATGCCTGGCTTTCTAACATCGCCGATTATTATTTCTGCTTCTGGATTGGCATGACTGGGAAGTCCCCCTGCATGGACTTGAGGTTCTAGATTGTCTAGAATACGAACAAAGTGCCCTTTTTTAATTAGTTCGTCTACTATGTGGCTGCCGATGAATCCGAGACCTCCTGTAACCAAGATTTTCATTATTTTCCACCTCCATTGCTGCCCATGCTTGCCCACTCGCGGGCTTTTGCAATAACGTCTTCATGGGACATGGCTTTAAAAGCCTCCCATTGAGCAAGCAAATAAGAGTAAGGATTGCCTAAGTCTTTTACTGCGTCTGAGACTATGTATCCAGAGACTGTAAAGTGATAGGGGTCTAAAGCGCGTTTAATTGCGTCGCTTAGATGCTTCTCGCCGTTGTCATTTTTTACTTTGTAAAGCATTTCAATGCAGTTGCGAAGGCGGTCTTTTTTAAAGACATAAGCAGGAGCAATTGCATTGCAGTAGTTGTCTTGGTCAATGAATTTCTCAAGAATTCCTGGACCAGGCTTTTCGTAAAGCTCTTTTATTAGGCAGTTTTTGTCTATTAGACCGACTCCATAAGGAAATACTGATGAGTTTTCAGGTATTTCTGCAGGCTCTTTTTTAAATGCAATGGCTCCGCAGTAATTGGGTTCGTTGTAAAAGTTTTCAAATTGGGTTTTAAGACCTATTAAGTCATCTAAGTTTGTCCAGACTGTGTCGCCAAATAATATGAAAACTGCGTCATGCGAAGACTTTGGGTCTAAGACATTGGTTGCTGCCCTTATCCCGCCTGCATCGCCGTCAAGAACTGTTTGAAATTTGTAAGTAATGTTAACGCCGTATTTTTGGCCGTCTCCAATCATGTTCCAGATAGTCTCTTTTCCTTCGCCAACAACAAGAGTTATGTCAGAAATGCCTAATTCTCTGAGGGACTCTATGCCATATACTATGACTGGCTTGTTAATGTAAAGAGCTGTTTCTTTTGGTTTGACAGGCTCAAATCTTTTTCCATGGCCTGCGCAAAGTATGAGGCCGCGATAAGAAATGTTATTCATAGAAGATGCAAAGAATGTTATTTATTAAAGGATAATTGTTGTATTAAAGCGTAATAATTGCGTAATAATTAAGAGCGAAAGTATTAAAAAGTAATAATAGGGTATTAAAAAATGATGAAAACAAGGGTGTCTTTAAGCATTGACGAAGAAGTTCTAAAAAAGGTGGACGGGCTAGTGGATGGATTGTTTGTAAGGTCTAGAAGTGACGCTGTAGAAAGGATATTGAAAGAGTATGTTGCGAGCATGAAAAATGCAGTGATTCTTGCTGGCGGAGACCCAAAAGCAATGGAAATAAAAGAAGAGGGCGCAATAAGGCCTCTTGTAAAAATTGGTAATAAGACGCTGATAGAAGACACAATATTGAAGGCAAAAGAGGCAGGGTTTCATAATTTTTATATAATAGGAAGGCAAAAAGTGCTTTCAAAAATATATGATGTGCTAGGCACAGGAAAAAAAATAGATGCGACAATAAATTATGTGGAAGAAAAAGAAAGCTTGGGAAGCGCAAAGACCCTTGAGTTGATTAAAAATGAGATAAAAGGGGATTTTTTAATAATTCCTGCAGACCATTTTTTTAATTTTGATTTAAAGAAGATATATAAATTTCATAAAGAGACTGGAGGTGTATGCACTTTTGGGATACATACGCAGACAAATTTCCCTTTTAATAAAGGAATAGTTGAAATGGACGGGGGAAAAATAATAAAATATCATGAAAAGCCGAAAAAGCCAAAGACGTTCTTGGCAAATACGTTTGTTGGGTTCATGAATGAAAAAGTGTTTGACTATATACCGCCGGGAAAAATAAATTGGAGTTTGCAGGAAAATGTGTTCCCAAAGCTTGCAAAAGATGGGCTAATGCATGGGTACCCTGTTTCTGGCGAATGGGTTAATGTGCACACAAAAGAGGATGTGGAATTAGTTAAAAAGATTTTAAAATCTCAGCGCGTCTAGAAGAAACTTCGATGAGCCAGAGGCCTCTAAAGCCGCCGTTTATGAGCAAATGATTTGAGTGTGTTGCTGGCTTTTTTGATAATAAGTCAATTGCGCCTTTGGATTCATGTATGTGGCCATAAAGATAAAGAAGAGGTTTGTGTTTTAGGATGAGTTCTTTTAAAATTTTGTTTCCAACATGTTTTTTTAAGGCACCTTTTTCGCCAGGTTTTGCAGGATACACGCCAAGCACTCTTTTGTTTTTATGTTTTTTCTTTTTATAAAAAGCGGTGTCAAGAAAAGAAAAAGGAGGATCGTGTGTTACAAAAATTATAGGTTTGCCTTTAATGCTTAAAAGCCTGTCAAGCATAAGTTTGTCTTCTTTTGAATAAGCTCTATAATAAGACATGTTAATGATTCTATTGATTATGGCCCTGCTTCCTCCGTAGCCAATAAGGTAGTGGGAGTTTAAGTCAATGATTTTTTTTGTTAATGTCAATGATGTTGTCGTATTTGTAAAATTTGTGGTCGCTGATTTTAATGTAATCTTTGCCGTCTTCGTGACTTCCAGGAATTGCAAAGACTTTTTGCTTGCATTTTAATAAGATTTTTAATGTGCGCTTGAAGTTTAGGGAAGGATGTTTAAGTTCCCAGTTCATTAAATCGCCGTTAAGGATTATGTGCGCTTTTTCTTTGTTTGCGAGTTTAACGCCTTTTTTGCAAAGTTTAATGTCACCATGCATGTCGCTTATAAAAACGATTTTCATAAGGAATCATATAAGATGTTTGGAATTTAAACGTTTATCCATGCAAGCAGCATTGACAACTTCTGAAAAGTTGACATTAATTGAATTAAAATAGGACTTAAAGTCTAAAGCAAATCGTTTTTTAGTGTTTATAAGCAAGTTTTTTGCGTACGAGATTGTTTCAGTGAGTTTTTTGTTGTAATCTGGCGCTTTTTTAAGAGGGCTGCCAAGACAATATTTTTTGTTTTTGATATCAGGATTTATGATTTTGGTTTTGCCATTTATAAAATATTCTCTGTGCGTGAAAAATACGGGAGCTTGAATGTTTTTTAGACTTAAGAAAATAGGCCAGTTAGTCATGACATAATGAAGTGTTGAAGAAGCAATGGCATCCTCAAGCGTGCGTGCGTATGTAATGTCAAGGTCTTCTAAAGAGCGCTTTGCATTTTTAACAGCTTCTGGCAATGGGTCGTATGCAAATAATTCTTTGCAATTTTTGTAAAGAGCCTTGATGAGTTTTAGTGCTGGAGACTCGCGGACATCGTCTGTGCCTGGTTTGAATGCAAGGCCGTCTACACATACTTTCTCATTTCTTGGATTATATCCTGCTTGAAGCGAGTAATTAAGAACGTGCAGGGCTTGCATGTCATTTGTTTTTAAGATTTCTGAAAGAAGAGAAGAGTTTGTCTGTTTGTTAATTGCTGAAATATCTTTTGGAAAACAAGAGCCGCCAAAACCTGGGCCGTTGCAGAAGAAGTAAGGGGCATCTATGCTTTCAATTGCAGGCTTGACGTCCATGTAATCAATGCCTTGGGTTTCGCAATAATTGGCAAGTAGATTCGCTATGTAAATTTTTGTTGCAAGAAGCGTGTTTTTAAAGTACTTGATGGATTCCGCTGTCTTTGTGTTGGAAACAATTTTAATGACATTGTTTGGAGCCCACGAATATAATTGTTTTAGGATTTTGACTGCTTGTTTGTCTCCTCCAAATACAATGCTGTCTGGGTGCAAGAAGTCAGAAACTGCCCTGCCCTCGCGAAGAAATTCTGGATTCATTGCAAGATAAAAATCTTTGTTTCTTTTTTTGTTAGATGTAGTTTCAAGCAAACTGCCAAAATTGTCAGTTGTGCCTGGGATAACTGTGCTTTTCATAATGATTGCAGGTTTGTTATTTGTTAATTTTAGCATGTTGCCTAAATGTTTTGCAACATGATTTATTTGGGAAAGATCAATGCTGCCATCTGCATTATAAGGAGTTCCAACAGTTATGAATATTGCTTGGGTTGTCTTTATGCAATCGGCTTCGTCCCCAAGCAAGCAAGCTTCAAGTGTATTGTTTGAGACAAAAGTCGCAATTAATTTGTCAAGGCCTTGCTCAATAATTGTAGGTACGCCTTTGTTGATTGTTTTGACTTTTGCAGGGTCTATATCGACTAGTATAATGCGGTTTTTATAGTTTGCAAGGCAGGCTCCAGTAACTTGCCCAACGTAACCTGTGCCGTAAATTACGATATTCATAGTATTTCCTTAAAATATGAAATTGTCTTTTCTAAGCCTTGTTTTAAAGTGATTTTTGGAGAATACCCAAGGACTTGGCTGATTTTAGTTATGTCAGGAATTCTGTCTTGAGGGTCGTCTTTTGGAAGGCCGAAGAAATTTTTTGAGGAATTGGAATTAGTTAATTCAAGAATGAGGTCTGCAAGTTCTAAAACTGAGTAATGTTCGCATGGATTGCCTACATTAAAGACGCGTTCAAGTTTTATGTCGTTGTCTAAGTCAAATAAATATTTGGATGGGCGTTTCTCCATAAATTGAGATTTATATGCCAAGAGTTTGTCGCGCACGTTTTCTATCTTAAAGGAAGCGACTTTTGCAATTCCATCTATTAAGTCGTCTGCAAAGCAATAACTTCTGCCTTGAGTGCCGTCTCCAAAAATTGTTAAAGGTTCGTCATTTAAGGCTTGTTTAATGAAATTAGTAACAACGCGGCCGTCGTCAGGCCTCATTAAAGGCCCATATGTGTTAAAGATTCTTACAATGCGCGCGTCAACGCCTTTGCGAATGTATTCAAAAACAAGGGCTTCGCCAACGCGCTTGCTTTCATCATAACAAGAGCGAGGTCCAAAGCTGTTTACATTGCCCCAGAAATACTCAGGTGTTGGGATTAATGTATAAGTATGGCTGTTGATTGCTATGGTTTTTGGAGGATTGCCGTAAATTTCGCTTGTTGAAGCATAAACAAATCTTGCATTATGAGCCAAGGCGAGTTCAAGCAAATTGTAAGTTCCTTTGTAATTTGCATCCATAGTGTCAAAAGGATGCTTTTGGTAATCAGGAGGGCTTGCGCGAGAGGCGAAATGAAGTATTATGTCAATATGAGGAAGGTCTGCAGGCAGAGGTTTTGAAACATCATGTTCAATAAAATGATAATCTCCGTTTTTTAAGAATAGGTTTACATTCTTTTTGCTTCCGCTTCCTAAATGGTCTACGCCGTAGACGCAGTCGCCTTGCATTAAGTAGTGCTTTGTCAAATGGGCGCCTAAAAAGCCTGCACTGCCTGCGATTAAAATGTTCATGAAATTTGAGAAAAGAGGAATAATTAAAAAGGGTTGAGAATGTATTAATGAGTAATACTCTTGTAATAATTTTTAAGATACGCTTTAATTTCTTTTTTCGGCAAGTTGTAAAAAGAGCTGATTAAGTTTATTAGCTTTCTTTTTAAGGCGATGCAGGATTTAAATTCAGAATTTGGAACGCTGAAATAATTGAGGCTAAGACGAAGGGTTCCTGACTCGATTTCTAAAAAGTTGTATGTTGCATAAACATCAAGGTGCTTATTTAGGGATTTGTCTTTTTCCATTTTGCTTAATGACTCTCTTAAAAAGGATTCAAGAGACGAAAGTTTATGAAATTTAAGTTTCATCAATATTTTTGTGAAAAAAGTTTTATATAAGGATTGCGCTTTAGAAGTTTTTAATGAGTTTGCTTCTTACTGTGGGATTGTTGCTGACAAGCGTCACGTTGGGGTCAGTCGGGCAAATATTGTATAAAAAGGGATTAAAAGGGAAATTTAAAAAAGTTGATGTTAAAGAGATAATAAAAGTCTTTTTAACGCCTAAGATTGCTGGAGGGTTGGTGTGCTATTTTGGGTCTGCAGTAATATATTTGTATGCTTTAAGCAGGGCGCAGTTAAGTTTTGCTTACCCCTTTTTTGCATCAGGATACGCTCTGGTGACATTTTTAAGTTGGCTGATTTTAAAAGAAAAAATATCTAAAGTCAGGCTTTTTGGCGTTGCAATAATAATATGCGGAGTTGTGCTGGTGGGATTCTCATGAAAAAAGAAGTAGGGTTAATAATAATAAGCGTTATAATGGGCGCTTTTGGGCAATTGTTTTTAAAAATAGGCGTTAACACGCTTGAAGTAATTGAGATAAGTGTTATTGGAATAGTTAATTTGATTTTCACTCCTATGGTTTTTTTGGGTTTGGCGTTATATTTTGCATCAACAATAACGTGGCTAATGGCGTTAAGCAAGGCTGAGTTGTCATTTGCATATCCTTTTATTGCTTCTGGATACGGAATTGTTGCATATTTTGGATGGCAGTTCTTAGGAGAAAGCATAAGCGCATTAAGAATTTTAGGAATAATCACAATAATTATAGGCGTGGGAATTGTAAGTATAAGTAGCAAAAAATGATGTCGTTTGAGATTGTAGGGAGCATTGCAGTTTTAAAGGCAAGCGCTACAAAAAAAGATGCAAAAAAAATTCTAAGAGAAATTAAGAATGTAAAGACAGTAGTTAAAAGGGTTGGAGAAGTCAGCGGCCCGTACAGGATTAAAAAAGTCAAATATTTGGCAGGAGAGCCAACAACAGAGACAATACACAAGGAGAATAATTGCAGATTTAAAGTGGATTTAAATAAAGCGTATTTTAGTCCAAGATTGCAAACAGAAAGGCAAAGAGTAATATGTCAAGTATGCGAAAAAGATGTTGTTATAGACATGTTTGCAGGAGTCGGGCCTTATGCAATACCAATGGCAAAAAGAGCATATAAAGTCCTGGCAATAGACCATAATCCTTATGCAGTTAGATACTTGCTGGAGAATATGAGATTGAACAAAGTGAAAAATATGATTGTATATGAAGGCGACGCATTAGAAATTATAAGAAGGCTTCCAATGGCAGACAAGATTGTTATGAATGCGCCAAGACAAAATAATCAAAAGACTTTAGATGCTGCATTAAAGAATTTGAAAAAAGAAGGAATAATTTATTTTTATATAGTTAACAAGAAAGTTGATGAGATTAATTGCAGGGGGCTAACATTGATAAATAAGCGCAAAGTAATAGAGTATGCTCCTGGAAAGGCGCATTATTGTTTAGAACTGATGAAAGTATGAGTTTTAAAAGCTTATTAAAAAAGAAATTAGAAGCAACATTAAGTGAAAAAGAATTAGAGTTGCTTCCAAGAGGTTATCAAATGATAGGAGACATAGTGATATTAAATTTAAAAGAAGAATTAAAGAAACGCGAAAAAGAGATTGCGTTGGCAGTGCATGAGTTAGTGCCGTATGCAAAGACCATATGCGTTAAGACAGGAGGGATAAAAGGGGAATATAGAAAGCCGCAGATAAAAAAGGTGTGGGGAAACGGCACAGAGACTGTGCATTACGAGCATGGGGCAAAATTTAAGCTGGATGTTGTAAAGGTTATGTGGGCAAAAGGGAATATCAATGAAAGAAAAAGAATTGCAAGCTTGGTGAAAAAAGGCGAAGTAATAATAGATATGTTTGCTGGCATAGGATATTTTACAATATTGATGGCAATGAAAGGGCCAAAAGTTGTATATGCTATTGAAAAAAATCCAGAAGCGCATCATTATTTAGTTGAGAATATTAAGATAAATAATTTAGACAATGTGAAAGCGCTTTTAGGAGACTCAAAAGAATTGGCGCTTAAGTGCGAAAAAGCTGATAGAATAATGATGGGGTACTTGCCAGAGCCAAAAGATTTTTTAGAGACTGCCTTTAAGTGCTTAAAGGAAAAGGGAACAATTCATTATGAAGGAATAAAGAGTAAAGAGAAGGCGTATGAACTTTATGAAACAGTAAAAATTAAGGGGAATGCGCAAGGGTATAAATGCAAGTTGCTAAATGCGCAATTTGTTAAAAGTTACGGGCCAAAAAGGTGGCACATAGTGGTTGATGTACTATGTAAGAAAATTAGTAGTACGCATTTGGAACGTAAAAAGATTTCTGCAAAAGAGACTATAAAAGATTAAAACAGCGCATTGCGTATGTATTTATTCTTAGGATGACCCTAAGTGTTGAAAAAAATGCGCAAAATTCTTATTTGGTAGAATTGCTGAAAAGCGAACTTGAAAAGTACATAAAAACAATAAAAGAGCATCCTGACTTTAACGACAATGAAAATTACAAGTGGTTAATTGTGGATGCGTATGTGGAGAATGGAGAAAAAGATGTTGACACAATAGACAAAAAGATAAAAATGCACAGGGCAATACATTGGCACTTGTTGGACAACGGGTACTTAAAGCTTTTAGAAAATGAAAATATGTGGAAATTAGACGATTGTATTAAAGACCAGATAGATGAATTGGCAGAAAAAATATACGAAGAAAATTATGAATACATTAATTCTGAACTTGGAGGGTTGATAAAAGAAAAATATATAGAAAGCAAAGTGCGTACTTGCGTAAAAGAAGTTTTGCAAAGGAGGATGCCGTACATAACAAATGATGAAATAGAAAGGACAGTGATGAATTACTTAATGGACAATGAAGTATTAAAAGAGGGAGAATGGAAGACGTTGTTTGTAATTTTAAACAATGATGTTGAAAAGATTGTAAAGGGGATATTGGAAGAGTATAAAGACTACTTTAAAAGGGTGCTTGAAAACAAAGAATAAAAAAGAACAAAGACTTGATAGATTATGGCAGAGCTAATTGTTTACTTAGAAAGAGTTGAGGAAAATTATAAGAAATTAAAGGATGCGCTGCCAAAAGCAACAATTGCGTATGCGCTTAAAGCAAATTATGATAAAAGAATACTAAAAAAATTAAAAAGACTTGGATGCGCTGCAGAAGTATGTTCAGAATATGAATATAAAATTGCAAAAAAGATAGGTTTTGAAAAGATAATAATAAATGGGTATGTCACAAAGCCTTTGAAGTGTTATTTGCAAAATGTTGAAAAAATTGGGCAAGAGGTTATGGGCCTAAAAGGGGCGCGCATGAGACTATATAAGGACAGTAAAATAGGAATGTGTGAAGAAGATATATTAAAGTGCAAATGGGATTGCATAGCATTTCATTCAAGCAGGGCGAAAATAAGCGAGTGGGGAAAATACTTGAAAAATGCGCTAAGGCTTGCTGAAAAAACAGGGGCAAGAATAATAGATGTTGGCGGGGGGATAAATGAAGAACGAATAAAGATGATTAAGAAAATAAAAAAAGATGTTATAGTAGAGCCTGGAAGAACATTGGTTGAAAATGCTTGCGAATTAATAGCAGAAGTTTTGATGGTGAAAAATAATAATGTAATAATTGACACTGGAATAAATTTCTTCAATAAGTTGAGCATGTCAAAGTACGAAGTAGAGGTTGTAGGAAAAGAAAAGGAAAAGAAAAACAAAGTGTACAGGGTTTGCGGTCCAATACCGACAGACATTGATAATATAGGAAAATATAATTTGCCTGAAGTTAAAGAAGGAGATGTATTAAAAATAAAGAATTGCGGGGCGTACACAATGAGTATGGCAAGCAATTGGACAAGGAGAGTGCCAAAGTGAATTTGTTGGTTGGCAGGGTCGGAACGTTTACTGCAAAGGAATTAAGAAAAGCAGGGGCTCAAAAAACAATAAAGTCATTTAAAGAACTTTATGATATTGTGAAAAATCTTAAAGGCAAGACATTTGTTATATGCGATTGGGACGGCACTGTAATAAATTCGATTAAGGGAGAAGGAAAGTTAGGATACAAGACTGTTGCTGCGCCAATGGCAATAAAAAAGTTCTTGAAAGTGGATAAAAGGAAAGAAAAAGAAATTATAAGAGAATATTTGAGAACAAGCGGCGTGCCGTTCATAGGGCAAATAAAGGTTATTTTAAAGAAAGTTTTTAAGACTAGTAATGATAAGCTTGCTTTAAAAATTAGAGAAAAGTACTACGAGTTGATATACAATCATGATTACCCGCTTTTTAAAGATGCTAAGTGGCTTAAAAAAATAAATGAGAAAGCTATTGTGATAATATCTTCAAGCATGAGGCATAAAAAATTAAGAGAAGAAGTAAAAAGAAAGCTTGGATGGAAGCCAAGACTTGTACTAGGCGCATGGGGAAGTTTCAAGAAAGGAGAAAGACATTACAAGCACATTTTGAGAAAGTTGGGAAAGCCGGATAATGCGATAATAGTTGGAGACACTTTAGTGGATATGAAGGAGTGGAAAAAGTGTATTAAGGGAGGGGGTGGAGTAGCCTAGAGGAGGGGGAGGGAAAGTCCCCCTCCTTGGGTGGATATGAAGGAGTGGAAAAAGACGATTATTTGAGTTCAAAAGTTTTTAAGAATTCTTTTTCTATGAAGTGCAACTTAGAAGGCACAATAAGGCAGTAAGGAGGGTTGCCCCAGTCAACATTTGCCAGCTTGTTTGCTGAGCCGTAGAGAATAAGTTCGTCTTTAAAACCCAGGCGCGCGCAGCCAACAACTTTATTAATGTATTTTTTGGAATCAAGTTTTTTTAGAGTCTTTAACGCTTGAGGAATGGTTAAGTACTTGTTGCGGTCAGGCTTTAAGTCAAGGAGAAATAAAGTGTGGGCTCCAATAGATTGATTGTCAACAAGGACTTTATAAAAAGAAGAGGGGTTAAATCCTTCTTCTGGAAGAGGAATGCTTGCAACTTTGCCAAATTTGTATAGGAAAAGGCCTGTGCGGGCGCAGGCAGTAAAAATAGAGGAAGAGTTGATTACTTTATAAGGGATGTTTTGTTTTTTGCAGTCTAAAAGGATTGAAGTGTGTGTGGTTGCGCTTAGAGGGTCGCCTTGCACAAGGAGAGCCACATTATGTTTTTTAGCAAGAGAGAGATATTCTTTTTCTTCTTCTACTTGGGAACGTGCTAGCACTTGGACAGATTTGTTAAGTAAATTTTCAAGCTCTTTTAAATTGTTAAAAACTCCAGTGTAGTTTTCTAAGAAAATGTAGTCGCAGGATTTTAAAGCATCAAGGGCATTAAGAGATAAATCTCTTTCATTTGAGAGACCAAGACCAATTAAGAACAACATGTAATTTTGTGAAATGCGCAGGATTAATAAGCATTATTGACATAAAAAAAAGTAATGCTTGAAATTGCGATTATAATAGCAGCGATTGTGATGCTAGTAATTGCATCAGCATACGACTTAAAGTGGAAATATATCCCAGATTATGCCAATTACTCTTTTATGTTGATTGCTGTGATAATGAGAATCTTGTATGCAATAGAAGCAAATAATTTGATGATTCTTATTTGGTCAGTGCCTGCAGGCGTAATATTGTTTACTTTTGGATATTCAATGTATAAGACAGGAATGTGGGGAGGGGGGGACACGAAGCTTGTGACAGGGATAGGAATATTGATTTCTTGGTTTCCTAATGAGACAATACCTATGTTTTTGGATTATTTGGCAAATTTATTAATAATTGGGGGTTTTTATGGAGTGCCTGCAATAATAATTATGGGATTAAAAAACAAAGATAAGATAAAAGTGAAAAAAGGAGATTGGATAATGATTTGCGCAGGGATTGTTGCAAGCATAGTTGTATTTAATGTGATAAAAAATCCTTTAATGGCATTGCTTGTAAGCGGTGCAATAATAACAGGCTCTATGATAAGGATATTTAAAGAGATAGAAGAAAAATGCTTTAAAAAAGAAGTGGAAATACCTAAGTTGATGGACGGTGATTGGCTGCTTAAAGAAATAAAAGTTGGTAAAAAAAGCATAAAATGCAAGAAAGAAGGTCTTTCAAAAAGTGACGTGGAATTGTTGATGAAGTGGTATAAGCAGGGAAAGATAAAAAAGGCGTTGATAAAGGACGGGGTTGCGTACGTGCCAGCGCTTTTAGTATCATTAATAGTGACTTTGTTTTTAGGAAACATAGTGTTATTAATGAGCGTTTATGGAATGCCAAACGCAGAATTAATAATCAGCATGCTTCAGTAGCTTGGAACTCTTGGTTTTTCTTCAATTACTTCTGTTTCTTTTGGCTTTTCTTCGATGACTTCTGGTTCTTTTGGCTTTTCGTGGACTTCTGGAAGGGCAGCGCTTAAAAGAGCTTTTTTTAAGGATTCGTAAGCTTCTTTTAATTCAGCTTCATTTAACTGCATGGGGTTCCAGATAATTGAAACTTGGTCGTCTTTGTAGCGCGGAATTATGTAAATTAGCATGTGCGGGCTTCGCTGGCCAGCAGCAGGTCCAAAACAGTAAACAAGGTTTACGCCTTCGCAGTTAAGGATTTGTGTCATTGCAAAAATTATCCTCTTGCAGGCGTTAAAGACTTGAGAAACCTCTTCGTCGCTTAGTTCGTGGATTCCGTTAACGTGTTTTTTTGGAATAAGGATTGCATGGCCTTTTGTTGCAGGAAGTTTGTCAAGCACTGCTATTACAAAATCATCTTCATAAATTGGAAGACTAGGCACTTTCTTGTCTTTAATAAGACAGAAAATGCATTGCTCTGAAGCGTCTGGCATGAAGAATAGTAATTGAAAATTTTATAAATACATTACTGTTTGCGAAAAATATGGTTGAGTCAAGGGCAAAAGCAAAAAAGATATATGAGGAGTACAGAAAAAAGCATAAGCTCCCTTCTTTAAAAGAATTAGAAGAAGAATTTGATTTTGAGCTAAGCGAAACGTCTGGAGTAATATCGCAGATATATAGCAAGATATGGGAAAAAATAATGAAAGTAAAAAGCGATTTAGAAGGGCTTTTTAATCCGCAGCAATATTGTTGTTTGGCAGAGCACAAGTTCTTTACAGAAAAGGAGTTAAAAGAATTTTTTAACATGTATGCAGAGATAATGAAAAATTATTGGACAGCTGTGAGAGCAGGATATATAAGCAAAGAAGAAAGAATAAGGAAAATAAAAGACAGCTATGAATTCTACAAAAAAGTAAAAGAGTTTGCAAGAAAGTTGTATGCAAGATATGTGAAAAAATGGGGAGAAAAAGGGGAAAAAGAGTCAAAAGAAGCGTATATAAGTTAATTATATTTTAATTTCATTTAGAAGCTTGTTTAAAAGAGGTTTTACATTGGTGATTTCTCGTTTTATGTCAAAACAAATTCTGTCCCCTTTAATGTAAGGGCCGTAGATTATGTTGCGTTTTTTTGACAAGAACTTGTTAAAGTTTTTATCGTCAATAAAGACAGGCGGACCAATGACTCTTTTGGATTTTGGAAGAATTGGATTTGTGATTTCAAAGTAGACAAGGCCTGAATCCAAAAAGCCGTAATTAAAGACTGTAAAGTCGCAAGATTCAAGGGTTTTAGCTATTTTTTTAAGTTCGCTTTGCAATTTTGAGAAAAAGGCGTCTCGTCTTGGGCTTGGCTTGAATTTTTTAAAGAAGATTGCGTTGCCGCGGGCTTTTGCAAGTTTAATTAGCGACTCTTTTGTTATTTGAGGCGGCTTAAAAAAAGAAATGTTTGGGTTTGCTAGAAATCTTCTTGCGCCAAGAATAAAAGTTGAAAGACTCTCGAGACTTACGCTTCTAGATGCATTACGCAAAGGATTTACAGGGTCGACGACAATTAAAGGGCAGTCAGCTTTTGTTCCCAGGGCTTTAAAAGCGCTGCTTTTAGAAGCGTAATAATTGTTAATGTCAATGAAAATCTTTGGTTTTAGTTTTGAGAAGTTCCTTAACGTGTTTTTAAAAGATTTGAAATATATGATTAAAAGTTCGAGAACATAGCCGGAAAATCCTGAGACAAAAGATTCTGCCCCATATATGTTTAAAGCCTTGCAAAAGGCTTTAAGCAAGCGGACTTCAGTGTTTAGTCCTTTAGCAAGGTTTGACTTTACAAAATCAATGTGGAAGTATGAGGCATCCATGGAATTTTTTGCTTCTAAGGAAGTGTCAATTTTAAGAACAGGGAGAAATTCAAATTCAAAGTTTTTATAGTTGAGTTTAAAGTAATCGCGCGAGCCTTTGATTTTAATGGCTCTTGGAAAAGTGGAAGTTATGATTTTTGAAAAATACTTCATGTCGTCCTCGTCAAAAAAGCGAATGAATAAGTCTGCGTCGTGGGCTCCTGGAAGCCAAGTATCGCGGGAGAAACTGCCGCCAACAGCAATTTCAACGTTTACGCCTGAATTTGTAAATGCGCTTATGAGTTTTGAGGAGACTTCGCTAACTACTGCGTCAAAGCGAGCAGATTCCTTAATGCTTGGAGTAACAAGTTTTTTTGCTTTGTTTAAAACAGAATCAATTGAAGACATTAAGAAAAAAAAGGAAATTGGCAAATAAAAATTTAAGCATGAATGAATTGAAATAGTGTTTAATGGATGAGGAGCTAAAAAAATTAAAGCAAAAGATAAATGACAACGAATTCATATATTATTGTTTGAAGTGCAACAGGTATTTAGGAACTTTAAAGACAAAAGAATGCAAGAATTTAAAATGCAGATGCAAATCAAAGCTCATAACATTTATTTCAGCGCGCGACAAGCAGAGAGTAAATACTTTAAGAAAGCATGTGAATAAAGAGCCTTTTACAAAAAAAGAGGAAAAAATATTTGAAGACATAATGAGGCGCGCTGACATGTTCTTAAGTTATGATTACATGGCTCCCCTTACAATGAGTGCAAAAGGAATTGGAACAAGAAAGGCAATCAAGATATTGGGTGGATATTACAAGACTGAAAAAGATTATCTTAAGAAGCTTTTTGAAGAGTGCAGTGGAAAATAATAATATTAATAATGCAGGATTTGGTAAAAAAGAATGATG
>JAFCFT010000010.1 GCA_017608505.1 Candidatus Parvarchaeota archaeon
GGTGCTAAGACAAGCCAAGGAGAATGCTGGCTTTAGGCCAAGATACGTAATCACAGACGGATTATGGGAATACCGCAGAGCAGTAAGGAAAGTATTCGGATGGAAGTACACAACTCACATCATTGACACAGCCTTCGGAGCCAACAGCGTAATCGAACGATTAAACAAGGAAATCAAAAGACGTATCAAGTGGTTTAGCACATTCCAATCAACCGAGAACATTAAAGCATTCATTAACTTATGGATCTACCACTACAACCATGAACACGTGAACAGGACAACAGGCATGACACCAGCAATGAAAGCAGGCAACAAAAACAATAAAACACTACAACAAACACTGATAGGCTATCCAAGCCTATCACCACAAACTTAACACAACCTGGTTTTCTCAACTTTTTCACTACCTTTTCATTGACTTAACAAAATCTTTAAATGTTCTTCTTGCACTGACAAAGTATATACTTGTTGTTTTGCCCACATTTGGTTCATTGTATACTGTGAAACCGGAATTTCCGCATTTGAAGTTATGTTTAGTGGGTTGCTCTTAACACAAACACTTGTCTCATATGTTATATCTTTTAGTAGATGAATATTTTCTAATGCTTGGTTAATACCCCCTGTAATTTTGATTGGCAAGACCCTTAAAGGTTCACCATCTTTTATGATATATGCCTCGTAAGCCCTAACTTCATAAGTTTTAAAATGTTCGTTTGTGCTTCCTTCTGTAGGTATTGCTACAATCATACCCTCTAAATCAATGTCTTCTGGATGCCCATGAAGTACTGTGCAACTCATCCTTGCTTGTGGAAAACTGCAATCAATGGATTGTACAGCATTACCAACAAATTCACTTTTATCAAGTCCCAAATAATTTTTTATATTTTTGTCATCTATGTATTCGCTTCCTAGGAACTCTTTGACTTCCCCGTTTTTTATGTTAATTCTTGGTTTTCTTTCTCTACCATAAGCATCGAATTTTGTGAATCCTATAACATTGTATGTTTCAACTTTTTGTAGTGGGTTGTCTATTATTGTAATTTTGTCATTATTTACTTTTTGACCATACTTGAATGTTGCTGAAGTGCCAAATGGAAGATTGTATATCAATTCTTCAAAGTGATGTCCAAATATTTCATGAATTGGCACGCCTGAAAGCATTATCACATCATAAAGCGTGGATAAAGGGATGCCTGCTTTGTTAAAATTTTCGTATTTTAATTTAGATATATTATATAATTCATCAAAAGCTTCGCTAAATGTTTTAGATTTCTTAATTCTAGAATCCAATGTTGGATCAGGAATATATTTGATGAGGCTTGTAAGATTTTTTAAATCTCTATCACTAGTGCACACAACAGCCACATTTCTTGTAGTGGTTAAAGGATTGTATCCATGGCTATATTTTATTATGAAATATGGTATTGATTGAATAGCAAATCCGCCTTGAGAATTGACAACTATTTTTTGTTCAATTATTAATTGTCTTGAAAGTCTAGTAAATTCATGTTCTTTTGTAAATGTCTTAAGTTCTTCATCATACATGTCTATAGATACTGGCAGCTTGGGATAGTATATTATCTCGTTTGTTGGCAAAGGTATTTTTTTAGGAGTAAATAGCACTTTTGCTTGGATTAAATCTCTTGAAACACATACTTTTTCAAAATTGCTGCGTGTTAGATAGTCTATTTCAGTGGATGAGTACAGGCCGTGCATTCTTTTTTGCTTTGGCATTGTTTCTTTATTCAGCGCTTTATTATATTCTACTATTATTTCTTCTTTGCCATTTATAAACATTTTAGAATATCTTGCTATATTGTGATATCTTGAAATTATATCCTCGTCTGAATTTTTTATTTCTGATAATAGTATTTCTGCTATTTCTATTAATTGGTCCTCTGTATCTGCTAATTCGTAGCTCATGTGTTTATCTGTATGTTGTTCATATTATAAATTTTTTTAAAGTTCTAATTGAGGATTATTTCTTTTTTTCGCCAGTGACAGCTTTTTTAACTTTTTGAGCTATGCTTTCTTTTTTTTCCTTGACTTTCTTTTCTTTGCGGTCTTTGTGAGTTTTCTTTTTCTTTTTAGTTGCTTTTTTGGTTTTTGCAGTTTTTGCTTCTTCTTTGTATTCTGTTAGAACTGCATTGACAAAGCCTTCTTGCCCAGGCCTGTTAGTGACTATTGCTGGGCCTGCGCTTGTTTTTAATATTGCGCCTTTTGTTATTACATCCATGCGCACATAGTGTCTTGAAGCATCATTTTTTAGTACGTCTTCAATAACTGCTTTGACAGTTTTCTTTTTCTTAGGATCATAAACATTTGCTTCTGATAAGGCAAGGGCCCTGATTTTAAAATTGCCGCCGCGCACGCGGATTTTCTTGATTTTCCTTTCAGCAGCCACTCTTGTAAGGCTTGGGGGCCTCCCAAGAAGCGCTTTCTTTTTTGGAATGCTGTAGTGATACTTTCCGCCGCTTGGCTTTCTTTTTGAGCCGCCCATCCAAATACTCATGGACAAAGAGAATCTTGCAAGGATTTATAAAATTATTGGTATGGAAACAAATCTTTAATTCTTCTGATATATAGCTCTTCTTTTCTAAGTTTATTTTTTAGCAACTCTTTTATGTGCTCAATGTCCATTTTGAAATAATTTTTTAGTAGCAAGATGTCTTTGATGTCTTTTTCTCTAAAAGATATTAATTTGCTAATGACTATATCTTCTGGCGTGGCAACGCGGATAATTATGTTTTTGTAATTGTTGTATGGGATGCTTATTAATTTTGAGTTGTCAACTACTGATTCATAAAAGTTTTCAAATGAAGTGTTCTCATAATCTTCTTTTGTATAAAATGAGATATGTGATGATTTGTCTTTAATTTTTAATTCTTTTTTGTTTAAATCAAAAAATTTCGCATATTTGCCGAGGGATTCTATCAAGCTTATGTTGTTTCCTTTATAGATGCAGTCAAGGTCTTTACTGCTTCTTAGCAAGGATTTTAGTGACTGAGTAGCACCCTTATTTTTAATTAGGTTTGTAATTGTTTGGTATTTGTTATTATTAATTATTTGGTTTAGTATCAAGTAATTAACTGCTGCGCCTCCTATTAAACAATATTTCGGGGTTTTATCCTCTAGTTGGGTGTGAAGTATCGTAGATAGATTTATTATTTCTTTATCCCAAGGATAATATGTGTTTTGCATGAAGGTGGATATTTTATCTTTTATTATTTAAGTTTTTTGTATGAGAGGTTAAGTGACATTAATTGTGTTTTTATTTTTTCAGCTTCTTATTTTTAGTTAGACCAAACGCAGTAATTGAAAGGCTGAACAGAGAGCTGAAACGAAGAATAAAATGGTTGGAGGGTTCCAAAGCAAGAAAGGAGCAGAGAATTTTATAGAGCAGTGGGTGAAGAGTTATAACACGGAAAAAGTCACTTAACCCGCTCCTGCAGCTGTATTTATTTACCCGTTTATTGCTCAGGCAATTGATATGATTAACGAGGTTTATGGAAGAAAAAAAGCACACCTAACGACAAGTATAGCCTTTGTTACACAGGTGTTATTGGTTGTATTTATTCTTATGACAAATAGTCTTTCTCCAACACCTTTCCTTAAATTTGAAAAAGCGTGGAAAAATATATTTAATTTATGAATAAGGATTACCGCAGCAAGTTGGATTGCTTTTTTTGGCATGTCAAAATTTGGGCGCTTATGTTTTTGCATGGTTAAAAAGAAAGTATAAAAGAAAAGTACTTTTGAGGAGTGTGACAAGTGATGTATTAGATTAACTTTTGATAGCCTTATATTCGTGACAATTGCTTTCTATGAGGTAATGCCGATAGTACCACTCACAATCGGGCAAATAGTAAGCAAAAACATAATAGGATTTTTAGATACGCTTTGGTTTGTTTGATATAAAAAGATGTTAAAAAAGGATAAATGATGCCTAGCCCCTTAAATCCAGTTGATGGTTCCGTCAACTTTGCCAACTACTGTTGAAACCGGAAAGGTTTTAAAATGAGTAAAAATTCTAAAAACAAAAAAGTGGGGCCGTAGTCTAGCCTGGTCTAGGACCCGCGGTTTGGGACCGCGAGACCCCGGTTCAAAGCCACGAAGATCTTGGTTGGAAATCCGGGCGGCCTCACTTCAAAACATTTAAAAAAGCATGAAGAATCGTGATTCGTATGGGTGGAAAAACTAAAAAAGTCGGTGTTGCTGGAAGGTATGGGGCAAGATACGGCCGCAAAACGCGCAAAAAGGTTAAAACAATCGAAGAAATGAAAAAATCCAGCAAAGAATGTCCAGAATGCGGCAAAAAAACTATTAAAAGGCTTGCCCAGGGAATTTTTGAATGCAAAAAATGCGGAGCAAAAATAGCAGGAAAAGCATATTTTTTAAAGTAAATTTTTAGATATGGGGTCTAAAAAGAAAAAAATTGAAAAATTTGTAGAAATTGTAGAAAAAAGCAAAGACCTGGACTTTTTTGGCATCAAATTAAGAGAGATGCTTGAATACTTGTGTTCGCAAAACGGCATTAATCAAATAACTTCAGATTGCTTGCGCAACAGACTTGATGTTTTTAAAAAAGAATATCCTAACAATTTAATGAGAATACTTCAAGAAAAAATAAATATGGATTATTCTAGATTAGACAAATGCTTAATGCGCATTAAAAAATTAAGCCGTTGTGTTTATGAAGATGTTGCAAAAACCAATTATGCAAAATTAAAACAAATAGTTGAAGAAGGGATTAATGAATATTTTAATCCACCTAAGGCGCCTAACAATATTAAACATGAAAAATATCCGAGTCATCCTCCAATAGCGCCAAAAGATTATTAGAATTTTTTATATACAGCTATCAAGTCTATTAAATCGACGTGGCTTATAAAAACTGCTCTGCAGCAGTATCTTTTAATATCTAGCATGTCAAGCGCTTTTGCAGGCTCCATGCCATTTTCCACTAATTCTTTAAATTTTTCCCAGAGATGTCCTATTGGTTTTCCGCATGAAAAACAGCGGACAGGGATCATTGTCATAAGGGAATAAAAAATGCAAGGGCTTTATAAAACTTTCTAAAAATATTTTAAATAGTGCATTTTTATTAGGATTCTTGAATGATTAAAAACATAATTTTTGACTGGTCAGGCACATTATGCAACGATTTTATGCAAATATACAAAGCAACAATGGTGATATTTGAAAAGTATGGAGTGCCAAAAATAACACCTGAAAAATACAAGGAAGAAAACAAGTTGTTGTATATGGAATTCTACAACAAATATATACCAAAACTTACAATGAAAGAGCAAGACAAGTTATTTAGAAACGCAATAAGAATGGTCGGCAGTCCAAAGCTGTTTTCTGGAGTAAAGGATCTCTTGGAATGGCTTTATAATAAAGGATACAAAATGGCAGTCTTAAGTTCTTCATTAACAAGCGAAATTAAAAAAGAAATAAAGAAAAGCAAGATAGGCATGTATTTTAAGAAAGTTTTAGGAGACGTCTATGACAAAAGAAAAACAATAAATGCTTTATTGAATTCTCTTAACTTTAAACCAAAAGAAACTATGTTTGTTGGCGACACTGCGCACGATATTGAAACAGGTAAGAATGCAGGCGTCACCACTGTGGCAATAACATGGGGGTATCAAACAAAAGAAAGGATACTAGAGGCAAAGCCGGATTATGTTATAGAAGATATAAGCGAGTTAAAGAGCATTCTTAAAAGTAAAGCTTATTAAAAGACACAAAGTAAAGATTATCTTATGGACACAGAAAGAAAATTGGAATTAATCACTAGGTGGCCTACAGAAGAGATTCTAACAATTGACGAATTAAAGGAATTGCTCAACACAGGGGAAAAATTGAAGCATTACATTGGCTTTGAGATAAGCGGGAGAATGCATCTTGGAACTGGCATAGGATGCATGCAAAAAGTAGTCGATATGCAAAAAGCAGGAGTAGATTGTTCAATATTCTTAGCAGATTGGCATGCATGGATTAACAATAAGTTAGGAGGAAACTGGGAAAATATACAAAAAGCGGTAGAATACTACAAAGAAGGGTTTACTGCTGTCATTAAGGCGTTAGGCGGCGATCCTAAAAAAGTAAAATTTGTGCTCGGTTCGGAATTATATCACAACAACGATGATTACTGGAAAACTGTGATTGATGTAAGCAAAAATATCAGCATAGGAAGAATAATGAGAAGTATCACAATAATGGGAAGAAAAGAAAAAGAACTTACAAGCTTTGCACAATTGATATATCCTCCAATGCAAGTAGCAGACATATTTATTCAAGGCGTTAACATAGCTCACGCTGGAACTGACCAAAGAAAAGCGCATGTTGTTGCCAGAGATGTTGCGAAAAAACTTGTTGTAAAACCGCTAAAAAATAAAAAAGGAGAAATAATAAAACCTATAGCAATCCATCATCACTTATGGT
Organism: Candidatus Parvarchaeota archaeon; assembly: GCA_017608505.1. Lineage (GTDB taxonomy): Archaea > Nanobdellota > Nanobdellia > WJKC01 > WJKC01 > JAFCFT01. The sequence goes on from JAFCFT010000010.1 coordinate 6,451, forward strand.
TGGGATTAAGCAAGCCGTCTGTTTGGCCAATACCTAAAAATGTTAACAAGCAAGAATTGTGGACGTCTATGAAGATGAGCAAAAGCAAGCCAAAAACTGCTGTGTATCTTAATGACAAGCCAGAAGATATAAAAGATAAAATCATGAATGCGTTTTGTCCTGAAAAAATAATTGAATTTAATCCTTTAATGGACTGGGCAAAGTGCATAGTGTTTAGAGATGAAAACTCATTCGAAGTTAAAAGGCCATCAAAGTACGGAGGCAACATAGTGTTTAACAACTATGAAAAGCTAGAAAAGGAATACAAAAAAGGAAGGCTGCATCCCCTGGACTTTAAAAAAGCAATGGCAGACTACATAATTGAACTGTTAAAACCTGTAAGAGAGCATTTTAAGAACAAACAACATTTAATAGAAATGATGAATTCTTTTCAAATAACTCGTTAATCTTCATCAGCCAAAGCGCCAGGAACTTCAGGCACTATTCTTTTAAGCATTATAAATAAAAGCCAAAGCAAAGAGAACAAAGAAACGCTTGCAAACAAAGTAGTTATGCTAAAGTCCAGAACTCCATAAATAAAAGGCGTTACAAGTATTGAAAGAAATGAAAATTCTCTATTTTTCCCCCACAATTTTGCAGCCTTTTTTGCAAGCGCAGCTTCAATCATAACCGAAAGTCCATAAAATATCATAAATATTGAAAACAGTGTTTTTAAAAAACTTTGAAGAACAATTCCTTGCTCTATTAAATAGCGCGACCACGAAATGCCAACCCACAATCCGGATAAGCCATTGCCAAAAGCAGACTCGAAAGATCTTCTAGATTTTCTAAATGTTAGTTCGCTTATAGTCCACGCCACATAAACAGGTATTAAAGTCCACAGCACTTCAAAATTAAAAAAAGGCGCAACTAAAATTGCGCCCATTTCTGAAATTACAGGCAAAAACCCGCCAAGCGCTATGCTTACAATTGCAACGCAAGATAGAATCAAAGATTTTGTCAGCACCCAATGTTTTTTTACCCAGCTGCGCACGTATATAATAAAGAAATCGCTCTTTTAAAACTTGTACTTTTCATGTAAATAGTTTTGATACTTTAAAAGATTCACATATATTCCAGGTCTTAGTTCAATCGTATCAGCTTTAAACTCCCTAATTAAGTTTAAAGTTATCTTTGCATACCTTTTAATTAGATTGCCTTCAATCTCACTGCATATCAAAGAATCAAGCGCAAGCAAAGCATCTTTAAGCCTGTCTTGAATACTTATTTTATATAACATTTCCCATTCTTCAGGAGGTTTTCTGCCAAGCATTCGCATTGCTTTAACATACTCGAATTTATTATAATTTGAAAAGTAGTCTTTTACTTCATCGCCGACATAAATACATTGGCCCTCTAAGCAAGGATCGCATTTGTCTTTATCAAGAATCTTAAGATAAAGGTGATATATTTTAATTGGCCCCTCTGAAAGGACCCATCTTTTATCATAATTGTCATTATGCACATGTTCATCCATTGGCAGTACCACGTATCCATAACCATCTATAAAAGCCTTGTTCTTAATAGTCCCAAGATATTCTGCAGAAGTTGCATTCCTTTTATTCCATACAACAAGCAATTCTTTCCCTATGTTGCTTTTAAGCAATTCATTTAGATCTTTAATGCTTGAATTCATAGGCTTATAAAAAATAATCTTTCCTTTAAAACTTTTTGTGAATTGAGAATATCATATTCTAATAAGCATTTATTCCCAACAACTTTAAGGCTTTAGCATATTCAGGGGCTTTAATTTCATTACCAACGCAGAAATACTGGCCCATCTCTGTTGTGGGCATTTTATCAAGCATCTTAAAATAAATACATTTTATTTTTATAGGGCTTTTTGCAAGTTCCCACTCCTTTTTGTAATTATCATCATGAACATGTTTGTCCATTGGAATTATTACATAATAAAAACCATGCAGCTGTTCAAACTCAATACCAGACTTAATAATGCCTATATATCTTGAGGGAATAATTTCTGTCTTATTAGGTCCGAATGTAGGAAATCCAACAATTTCCTCTTTATTCCATATCATTAATAATTCCTTGCCTATGTTGTCTTTTAATAGATTGTCAAGCATTTTATAAGGACGTTCAATCTCTTCAGAAATAGCACCATAGGCGCAAATAACAAAGTCTGTTATCTTATTACCTGTTGTTGCACCGTCCTTGATCATGTTTTGCAAAGTTTTGATTCTATTATTTATCTCTTCAGTAATATTTGAACGCTCGTTATATAATTTTTTAATTTCTTCAATATAATCCGTTAATTCATCCATCTAAAAATCTTAAATTATGTATTCTATTAAAAAATATCTTTACTATAAAGGATAAGTTTTAAAAGCAAGACATAAATCCTTATTGAATGTGCCGGAGTAGCTCAGTTTGGCTAGAGCGCAAGGCTCATGAGCGGTTACTCTGTTGAGTAACCTTGAGGTCGTGGGTTCAAAAGCCAGAGAGGGAGGAGCTTCTTGGATTTGGAAATCCCACCTCCGGCATAACAATCCTTATTAAAAAGCAACTAATAAAAAAATTGATGCCTTCGACAACTAAAGTTGGGCACGAAGCAGAAAAAAACATCATAGAGTGCTTCTACGAAAACAAAGGCGTGATACAAAGACATGGAAGAAAAAGATACATAATCGATCCAGAAAAGTTGTATACCAACATAAAATTAACAATCTGCAGCAAGAAGTTGACTGAGCAGGACTGCGCTGCGACTTTGAAAAGAAAGTCAAGACTTATAAGATTTCTCAACAAATTATTTTATGTAAAAGACGAAGTGCAGGTTTTTATACAAAGCAAAAAATACAATAAAAGAGTTTCTTTTGAAAAAGTTCTTCATGACTTGGTGCATACTCTTATGAGCGCTAAAATAGGCGAAAACATTATTAAAGGAACATACATTGTGGAAGAAGAAAGAACAGATCCTCTGCTTGAGAAAGTGCTTGAAAGCGCTTTTAGGGTTAAGATTCTTACAAGAAAAGAATTTGAAAACAAGCACAGTTTAATAGAATTAATTGGAAAAAATAAAATTTCATGCAACAAGTATGCTCCTGAAAAAGAACAAGAGTACGCTGTTATGCTTGGCGAAATGTACTTGCTTGATCACAGAAAATGGATAAAACCATGCTTAAAATTAAAAAATGTCATTAATGTTGACACAGTGTACCAAGAAAATAAGGAAACTCTTGAAGAGAAATTATGGGCTCCACGCGACTTTTTAAATCCTGAGATATACTTATATGTAGCATCTGCTGGCATAAGCCCAAAAGGAAGAAAATTTCTTGAGTTTGCAAATGTCAAGTCAGTAAATTACACTAAATTAAACAATGTGCTAAAAAAAGGCAGGTTGTTTAAAGAGTTTGAAAAAATAAAATACAGCCCATTTGGCATAGGCGAGATTGCAATTGGAGAAGTCAAGTCAAATCTTTATGCAAAACTTGACGAGTTAAATTACGACTCAAAATATGGGAAAAGCAAATTAATAAATTATAAAACGTTGCAGAATGCGATAAATAGATTCATTAAATAATTATATCATTAAAGCAGCAATTAGCAAAGATTGCGACCAACCAAGAGGCGTATTTTCATTGTGTTCGACACCATCTGCATAATATAATTCTGGAAGCTCTCCTTTTTCGTTCATTGCATTAAGCGCTTTTTGAACGTATTCTTTGTATTTTGCAAAGTTGCCCATTTGCTTGTAAATTATGGCAAGCCAAGGAAAACCCATAGTCCATTGAGCTTCGCCGCCTTTATTGTAATACTTATCGCCAATATAGCGGATTACTCCTTTTTCGCGGACCAACTCGCGTTCGATGTTAGAAAGAATTGTTAATGCCTGTTTTTTTGAAACAACATTAAAAGGGTATATAAGTGAAAGCAAAGCCAGATCAACATGCTTTGATTTTGATTCGCAAGGCAAAAGTTCGCGCAAGGCAACCATTCCCTTTTTGATTAAGTCCTCTGGGACGTCAAAAAAAGGCTTTATTTTTTCAAGGCCTGCAACGCAAGCACCTATAGAAGATGCGTGCACTTCTTCTGCTTCTTCCCACATGCCATTGTCTGGGTCGTGCCAATATTCAATGCTCCTTAAATAATAAACTAATTTTTGAACTATTCTTCTATCATTTATGTCTCTTAAGACATTGATGCCTTTTGAAAGGCAATCTCCTATTTTCCACAATAAAAACCCAACAGCATCATTTTGTTTATTTCCCCATTCGTCCCAGTATTCTTCAAGGGTTAAGGGATTGTAACGAGCATGAATGTATTGATACGCGTATACTGGCTTATTATTTATTGCCCAGTCTATTTTTCCTTCGTGCTTTAACAAGATGTTTAAAAGCGAATGTATCACACGAATAGCAGTTTCTTGATTTACAAATTCGAGACCAAGCGTCACATACAAATTATCGCGAATCCATGCTTTATCATACCCAGTTTTAGCATTAGGAGACGCGGCACTAAATAATCCCGTCTCCCTTCTCAAATTCATTAAATGAGCTACGCATAAACTAACTACCATGGAAATTAAAAAGTGTATTTAAAGGCGTATATAAAATTTGCGGTCATTCTTGAAATTGATAAATTACATTTGTTATGTCTTTTCCAGACAAGATGTCGCTTACAGCTTTGCTGATCTTTTCAGGCACAATTTCTTTGTTATATTTATTTATTTTTTCGATAAAATCAGACAAATTTTTAAAAGGAGCATAGCATTCAGGGTCAAAAGTTCCAATTTCTGTTCTCATAGAATACTCGCGAAAATCAAGCGTAAAAACATAATTTTTTGCATATTCTAAAAGTTTTGCCTTTAGTGATTGTTCTAAAGCTTCTGACTCTTCTTTAATCATATCTTTTAATTTTGTCCTTTTATTAGAATAAATTTCTTTAATTCTTTTAATTTTAGTTTCTTCTTCAAAATCCAATTTTTTTAATTCATTATCGTATTTTGTTTTTAATTCAAACAATTCATCGCCTAATTGGCTTATTTCATCAAAATCCATATTATTTTTTTCTTAATACTATTTTAAATACTTTTATATTCTATTCAACACTTTCCATAAACTCTAAAAGCAAAAGCCCTTTTCTTTTAATCTCGCTTGGCGAGTAGTAATCAAGCACATTAACTTTGTTTACTTTTTTTACCACTTTTCTAACTTCTCTGCCAGTATAACGCTTTGATTTAGGGTCCCACTCTTTAAACACAATTATGTCATCTTCTGAAACTTTAAAGTCGTTTAGCCTAATATCGCAATTGCGTTGCCCCATAAGCAAAGATTCAAAATTCTTTGGCCACACCTTCTTTTTAATTTCGCGTACTGTCATGATAAAAATAATAAGTTTCAAATGTAATAAAGCTTTCCTTTTAAAACTTAAATTCAAAATCGCCTTTATACGCCTTTCCAAGAACTAAAAAAGATACTGTGTCAAAAACATCATTAAACAAATCAACTATTTCTGGAATCTTATAAAAGTTAACATAAAATGATTCGATATCTGCGCCTTTGAGTGGCACAATTTTCTTTTCAATGGCGTCCAAAGGCCAACTTCTAATTCTAAAAAATTCTTTTGACTTATTATATACGCCCACCGTATTTGTGTCAAGCAACCCTTCCAGTTCTTTGTAAAGGTCTCTATTGCGCTCTTTAGCATAATCTCTTAAAATTAGATAAACAGGTTTTTCCACTAGCGCATATAATGCGTCTCTTTTAAAATTTTTTGAAGTGATGTCTAATTTAAGAAAATCTTCGATGCAAGCACCAAGATACTTGCTAATTTTGCTTGCATAATCAAACTTTAATTCTTCAAGATTCATTTTTAAAAAGATTATTGAAAAACTAATTAATAAATCTTTTTAAAATAAGATGATTATTAGAAAAACAAAAAGTGGGGCCGTAGTCGCCAGGGGCTATTCGCCCCTTAGGCCCTAACCCCAAGAAGAATGGATTAAAAAGATTAGAAAAACAAAAAGTGGGGCCGTAGTCAGAAGAATGGATTAAAAAGATTAGAAAAACAAAAAGTGGGGCCGTAGTCTAGCCTGGTCTAGGACCCGCGGTTAGGGACCAACCCTTTTCCGCTTCGCGCAAAAGCGTTGACGGAAAAAAAGAAACTTTGGGTTGGCTAAACACCGCGAGACCCCGGTTCAAAGCCACGAAGATCTTGGTTGGAAATCCGGGCGGCCTCACTTTAATATTAAAAATAAAAAGAAAGAATATTTACCAATCTTCGTCTAAATCATCTTCTTCTCCCCAATCTTCTTCTGGCTCTTCATCCCACTCCTCGTCCTCGTCATAGTCATCGTATCCATAATCTTCGAATGACATAAAAGTTAAAGACAGAGTAAGTGACTTATAAAATTTTTCATTAGGAAAGTATTTAAAGAATTAATGAATATTTATTTTAACTCTTCTAATAATTTGGATATGTCTGTGTTTGGCTTTTGGATTAAAAGCGTTTGCTTTGCAATTACTGGATAACGCTCTTGGTATGTCTTTTCTTTTGACACAAAAAAGATGCCGATGGGTATTTTATTGCCCCACTCCATGGCGCGCTTGATTGCTTCAAGTCTTGTGGGCAAAGGTTTTTTCAGTTCGTAGATGCGCTTAGAATACCAGTCATACGTATTTAACTTGTTCCAAGTAACGCATGGCTGAAGCACATCAAGCAATGCAGCGCCTTTGTGCGCGATTGCTTTTTTCATCAATTCTTTTAATTGAGATGGGTTGCCTGCAAAACCTCTTGCTACAAAAGTTGCGCCTGCAGACAAAGCAAGCATGATGGGATTTATTGCTTTTTCAATAACACCGTAAGGGGTTGTTTTAGTAACAAAGCCTTCGTCGCTTGTTGGAGAAGCCTGGCCTTTTGTTAAAGCATATATTTGATTATTATGAACAATATATGTGACATCTATATTGCTCCTGCAAAAATGAATAAAATGATTGGTGCCTTCAGCATATCCGTCTCCGTCGCCTCCGCAAGCAATGACAGTTAATTTGTGGTTAGTAAGTTTTACGCCTTCTGCAAGAGGAAGGAGCCTGCCATGCAGGCCATTGAATGCGTAAGTTCTAATCCATTGAGAAATTTTGCTAGAGCACCCAATGCCGCTTGTGATTACTACTTCGTGAGGTTTTAATTTTAATTCTTTAAGCGCTGCTTTAAGAGAATTCCATATGGCATAATTCCCGCATCCAGGACACCAATTTGGAACTCCTTTTGTGTCAAGATAGCTCATGCAAAGACCTCCTTAATTTCATCAAAAATATCCTCAGGATTAAAAGGCCTGCCATCGTATTTTAGTATGTATTTGTCAATCTTTAAGCAAGTGTGCTCTTTAATTAAGCTGCCAAGCTGGGAATTCATATTTTGTTCAATAATAATTAATTTGTCAAAATCACCTAGTTTGTTTAAGAATTCTTCTTTAGGAAAAGGGTGCAGTATCTTAAATTGCAGGAATTTTGTGTTAATATTTGCGTCTTTTAGAAATTTCATTGCTTGAAGAATGATTCCTTTTGTTGAGCCCCAAGAAACAATGGCAGTTTTAAAATTCTTGTCGCCAAAAATTTCAACGCATGAATTTTTTAGGTATTCTTTTAATGCATTAAGTTTCCTGGCTCTTTTATCAGCCATTAAAGTCCTTTTCTTTGGGGATTCAATAATGTTTCCTTCTTCGTCATGCTCGTCTCCTATTGCGCAGTAAAATCCGCCGCGCACACCAGGAACAGGTCTTGGAGAAATTCCAGATTCAGTTATTTTATAACGCTTGAATTTGTGTAGAGCGCCAGGGTCTTTTAAAGGCTTTAAAAGCAGTTCGCCCCTGTCTATAGCGTACTTACTAGCGTTAAATTCTTTTGTAGTCACAAGTGAAGTTGCCAAGTACTTATCAGTCAGCATTATTACAGGTATTTGGAAGCGCTCTGCAATATTAAATCCCAATAGCGTTAAATTAAAGCAATCGTGCACATCTCCAGGTGCAATAACGCAGCGTTCAAATTCGCCGTGGCCTGCATGTATTACGTATCTTAACTCTCCTTGTGCTGTCCTTGTAGGCAACCCAGTGGCAGGGCCTGGCCGCTGCGCAAGGACTATAAATACTGGAGTTTCAGAACTTCCTGCAAGGCTGAGAGTTTCGTTCATCAAAGCAAAGCCGCCGCCGCTAGTGCAAGTCATTGAGCGCGCGCCAGCAAAAGATGCGCCTAAAGCCATGTTTAATGCAGATATTTCATCTTCTGCCTGAAAAGCAAGGATTTTATGCTCTTTTGATTTTTGGCACAAATACTCAAAAATGCCTGTTGCAGGAGTCATTGGGTACGCAGAAATAAATCTGCACCCTGCAGCAATGGCTCCAATGCTTATTGCCAAATTTCCATTTACTAATATTTTATCTTTTGCAACAGGTTTTTTCTTGATTTTGTTCTTAAAGTCTATTCTATAATTGTCTGCTATAAAATTAAAGCCCAAGCTTATTGCTTTAAGATTGTCCTCAATTATTTTTTTGGACTTCTTTTTCTTTTTAAAAATGTTAAGTACGGCCTTTTTAATTACAGGCAGCTCAAAACCAATTAGTCCTGACGCAGCGCCTATCCCAACAATTGCCATCATTACTTTTTTTAATCCAGGAAAGCTGGCTGCCAAGTCGCTTAATGGCATTGAAATATAATGTATGTCTTTTCTTTCTTTTTTGACATTTATTTTTGAGTCATAAATTAAAGCGCCTTCATTTGTTATTTCGCGAATGTGTGAATTTATAGTAAGCTCGTCAAGAGCTATAAGCACGTCGACAAATTTTAAGTGAGATGTCAATTCTTCTTCCTCAATTCTCACAGTGAATGTATTGTGACCTCCTCTAATTAAACTTGGGTACTCGCTTGTTCCATAAGCACTTAGGCCATGATGTTTTGCTATTAATGAAAACAAATAGCCAGAAGTCATTATTCCGTAGCCTGCTTCGCCGCCAATCTTTAAGGCAAATTTATTAATCATTACAATGTATTAAAGAACTTCTCGAGTTATTAATTTAACGCAATTCTTCGACTTCTTTTTTACCTTTTTCAAGTTCTTTTATTTGCTCTTTGTCTATTTCCAGCAATAATGCTTGAAATTCTCCAAAGTGAGTTTTTTCTTCTTTTGCAATATCCTTAAGAACTGCTTTTATATGTTTGTTTTTTGTCATTGCTGCTAATTGCTCATACAAATTTATTGCGTCAAGCTCTGCAATAATTCCTGCACGCAATATTTCTTTATCTAAATCTTTTTTATTTTTTTCAAGATTTACAGGTATTTTAGACATCATATCTTTTTTATGAAAGAGTATGTTCTTAAAACATTTGCGTTAAAATTAATAACCAGCGTTTTCTCTTTTTAAAAGATGAAAATAAAAATTCTTGGGGCTGACTCGCGAGGCGCAAGGAGCGTTGCCACCTTTGTGGAAACAAAAGACTTGAAAATATTCATTGATCCTGGAGTGAGTCTTGGACCAAGACGTTATGGGCTCCCCCCACATCCTTTAGAGTACAATGCGTATAATGAGCAGTGGGATGCAATTAAAAAACATGCAAAACAGGCAGACATAATCATCATAAGCCATTATCATTATGATCACTATAATCCGTTCGAGGACTTGGAGTTATACAAAAACAAGTTGCTTTTAGTAAAGCACCCTACAGATAAAATAAATGCGTCGCAAAAAACAAGGGCAAAAAAGTTCTTAAGAGTAATTGAAGGCGTGCCAGAAAAAATAGAATATGCTGAAGACTTTGAATACAAAAAAGGCGCAACGAAACTCTTGCTAAGCCCTGCATTTCCCCACGGCCACACAGAAAAGTTAGGGTTTGTAACAATCACAAAAATAACAGAGGGCAAAATGACATTCATGCATTCAAGCGATGTAGAAGGGCCAACATTAAAATCCACTACAGACTGGATAATTGAAAACAACCCAAATATTTTGTGGCTTGACGGCTTGCCAACAATTTTTTTAGGATGGATGCACCCTATAAAGAATTTGAAGCTATCTAATGATAATGAAGTAAGGATTCTTAGAGAAGCTAATAAGCTTAAGACCCTCATACTTGAGCACCACATACTTAGAGACTTAAAATACAAAGAAAAAATAAAGCCAGTGCTTGAAGCAGCAGACGAGCTAAAAAAGCAAGTGCTTACAAGCGCAGAATTCATGGGCAAGGACAATGAGTTTTTAGAAGCCCTAAGAAAGCGCAATTGGAAAGAAAATCCTCCTCCAAAGAGTTTTAAGCCTCTAAAGAAAAAAATATTTGGGGACTAACCATGAAATACGAACGTTCTGTAGGAGCTGTTGTATTTTATGATGGCGAGTTCTTAATATTGAAGTATGGGCTTGGCCATTGGGGTCTTGTTAAAGGCAATGTTGAAGCAGGAGAAAGCGAGCAAGACACTGTCTTAAGAGAGTTAAAAGAAGAAACAGGAATCACAGACGCCAAAATTATGCCTGGCTTTAAAGAAACAATTCATTATTATTATACATGGGAAGGCGAGCGCATTTCTAAAACAGTAACTTACTTTTTAATAAAGTCTGAAACAAAGAATGTAACGCTTAGTTACGAACACGATGACTACAAATGGCTCCCTTATGAAGAGGCAATAAAACAAGTAACGCATGCAAACGTAAAAAAAGTCTTAAAAAAGGCAAAGGAGTATCTTTCATCGCATAAAAGCCTTAAGGAGTTTTTCTAGTGGCATTGTATTAAGGATGTCGCTTTTTCTTGCCCAAGCCCTGCGTGCAACGCCGATGCCAAGTCTCATGAATTCCATTTGGTCTGTTGAATGCGCGTCAGTGTTTATAATAAGCTTGCAGCCAGTATTTAATGCTTGCATGGCAATAGTGTCAGGCAAGTCCAAGCGCTCAGGATATGCATTGATTTCTAAAAATGTGTTTGTTCTTTTAGAAGCCTCGAAGATGCGAGGCCAGTCAAGTTCGTATCCTTCTTTTAATAAGACTTTGCGACCTGTTGGGTGGCCAATGATGTTTACATAAGGGTTTTCCATGGCGCGTATTAAGCGGTCTGTCATTGCTTTTTTATTAAGAAGGAATTTAGAATGAATTGATGCAACGACAAAATCAAGGGCTTTTAAGACCCTGTTGTGGATGTCTAAGGAACCGTCTTCTAAGATATTGACTTCAGCGCCGTGAAGAATTTTAATTCCAGGGATATTTATTTTTTTAATTTCCTTTGCCTGCTTTAAAAGCTTGCGCTCATCCATGCTGTGAGCAATCCTTAAGTTGCCAGCATGGTCAGTGATGCCTACGTATTCGTATCCAAGGGATTTAGCTTTTTCAGCCATCTCTTTAATTGTGTTTGCGCCGTCAGAGTGCGTTGTATGGACTTGAAGGTCTCCTTTAATAGAATCATAAGGAATTAGTTTTGGAATTTTTTTGTCAAATTCGCCTCTATTTTCTCGCAGTTCAGGCGGCATGTATTCAAAGCCTAATTTGTTGTAAATTTCTCTTTCACTTTTGCCTGCAATCATTTTCTTGCCTTTAAACAAGCCGTATTCTGAGAGCTTTAGCCCTCTGGACTTTGCAATGCTTCGCAGTACAACATTGTGGTCCTTAGACCCTGTGAAATATTGAAGCGCTGCGCCCCAAGACCCCTCTTTAATAATTCTTAGGTCTGTGTTAATGCCTGATGGAAGTCTAATTGAGCACTTGGTTTTTCCTTTAACAATTTCCTTGCCAAGGCTTAAGAAAACATCTATTATTTTGTCGCTTTTCGGGCAAGCCAAAATGTCAATGTCAGCAATTGACTCTCTCATGCGGCGGATAGAGCCTGCAATTTCAATTAGTTTTGCATAAGGTTTTAATTTTTCTTTTACATATTCTGCTTCTGCCAAAGCAACTGAGAGCAGAACACGCTTCTTTTTAATGTAAGCCATCTCCAAGCTTTCTAAAATCTTTTGCTCGCTTCTTTCTTTAAAGCCGGGAAGTTTTCTTATTTTGCCTGCTTTAGCAGCTTTTTCAAGGTCTTTAAGATTCTTAATGCCTAACGCGTCGTAAAGTTTTTTAACAGTTTTAGGGCCTAGTCCTTGGATGCTCATTAATTCTACAAAATTAAAGGGAATTTGTTTGAGAAGCTTTTGATGGTACTTTAGCTTGCCTGTTTTTATGATTTCCTCGATTTTCAGGGAAATATTGTGGCCAACACCAGGGATTTCATCTAAGGCTTTTAACCCGCCTTTTTTGTAAATTTCTTCAACATCTGCTGAAAGGTTTTTAATAGACCTTGCGGCTTTGGCATAAGCTCTTGGCTTAAACGGAACGTCAAGGATTTCTAAGGCATAAGAAATTTCTTCAAGAATTTTTGCAACAAGCGCATTTTTCATCTAACTTAAATAAAAACAGAATGAGGATAAAAAAGTTTTTAGTCAATGAGCGAATCAAATTATTTAGAATGAGTGCAGTGATAAGGCCTTCAAGAATACCTAAAATGAATAATTATTTGCTTTCTGGACTTGCAATAATGGGCGCCTCAATGCTGCATGCTGTAAGCCCTTTAATTGCAATAGTTGGCGGAGTGCTAGGAGCTTTGCCTGCACTAAAGGCAGAATTATGGAGATATAGCAAGAAGTTTGTTATAGATAAAGATGAGTTAGTATTTGAAGAAGGGTTGCTAAGCAAAGCTAAGACAAAAATTCCATTAAAGAACATAGTTTCAGTGAATGTAAAGCAAGGAATACGTGAAAGAATACTTAATTATGGGACTGTAACACTCACTACTTGGAGCGGCAGTGAAGAGACTGTACCAACAACACTATTTAAAGTCAGGAGGCCTAAAGAAATAGCAGACCATCTTAATTTCCTAATAAAAAAGGAGTAAAAACATGTTATCTGTAATCATACACTACGCTGAAATAGGAATTAAAAAAGGCAAAAGAGCATATTTTGAAAATAAATTAATAAGAAACATTGAAAACAAAGTAAAGATGCGGCCTAAGAAGCATTACGGCTGCTTAACGCTTGATGACGTGAACAAGAAAGACATAGAATTTATAAAAGAAGAATTAAAAAACACGCCAGGCATTGCTTATTTTGCGCCTGCACTTAAGGCAAAACTTGCAATAAAAGACATAATTAATAAGGCAGAAAAGTTGTTGAAGCGAGATGAGTCATTTAAGGTAATTGCAAAAAGGTCGAATAAAGCATTTAAATACACTTCAATGGAAATCAACGAGCTTGTTGGAGAACACTTTTACAAAAAAGGATTTAAAGTAGATCTTCACAACCCAAAACAAAGACTTTATGTTGAAATATTAGAAAAGAATGCTTATGTATACACAGAAAAAATCAAAGGAATTGGAGGGCTTCCTGTAAGCAGCAGCGGAAAGCTGCTTGCATTAATTTCAGGAGGCATAGATTCTCCAGTGGCAGCTTATTTTATGATGAAGCGAGGATGCAAAGTGGAACTAATCCATTTTTACAACGAGCGCGCTGGTGTTAAAGAAAAAATAATTGAATTAGCAAGAGTCTTGTCAAAATTTCAAGGCAAAACAAAAGTGCATTTAATACCTTTTAAAGACATTCAAAACAAAATAATTTTAGAAACCCCAAGCAACAAAAGAATGATAATTTATAGAAGATTAATGATGATGATTGCAGAAAGCGTTGCAAAGGACACTGGCGCAAAAGGCCTTGTCACAGGAGACAGCATAGGGCAAGTGGCAAGCCAAACGCTTGAGAATCAAAGCGTAATAAGAGCTGCTGCAACAATCCCTATTTATTCGCCACTAATAGGCTTTGACAAAGAGGAAATCATAAACATTGCCAAAAAAATAGGGACTTACGAAACAAGCATACTTCCATATAGCGACTGCTGCAGTTACTTAGTTTCTGAGCATCCTGAAACAAAAGCAGATTTAGAAGACATTAAAAAAATAGAAAAGAGATTAAACGTCAACACCCTAATAAAAAGGGCCTTAAAAGAAAAAGAAACAATTCTCGTCACTCGTACCAAATAGCTTCTATAGGATTTAAGTTTGCCGCTTTGCGCGCAGGAAGGAAACCTGAAAATATGCCTATAAGGAGACTGAATACTAAAGAGATTATTATTAATTCTGTTGTGATATTCACTTCAAGCATAACATTTGATGCCATCCCAAGCATGCCTGAATTAATCACGTATGCAAGCGTTTCAGCAAGCACAACACCTACTGCAATCCCAATAAGGCCTCCTATTAAACTCATAATGCCTGCTTCTGTTATAAACAAAAGCAAAACATCTGAATTTTTGGCGCCAATCGCTTTCATTATTCCAATTTCGCGAGTACGCTCATAAACGCTTGTAAACATTGTGTTTGCAATGCCTATTGCTCCTACAAGGAGGCTTATTGCTGCAATGCCTGTTAAAAAAGAAGTTATAAGTCCGGTAATTGACTGCACAGTTTTTCTAAAACTTTCATAAGTGAATACTTGAAAGTCGTCCTCTTTTGTTTTGTGAAGATTTCTTAAAGTTCTTTTAATGTCTTCAACAAGAGAAGGAACAACATCAGCGCTTTCAGCTTTAATTTCTATCATGTCGTACTTGTTGTCAAAATCAGGAACAAATTTGTCTGCAACTTTTATATTTAAGAATATGTAGTTGTCAATGCTTACGTAACTTCCGCCCTTTTCTTTTAAAATGCCCACAACACGCACATTATTGCCGTCTATGTTTATTATGTCTCCAGCATGTATTTCTTTGCTAAAGAATTCTTTTGCAGCTTTGTATCCTAAAACTGCAACCAGCTGGTCGCTGTCAGCAAGCAGACGGCCGTCGAGCGCTTCTGCATCTTGGATTATTTTAAATGCGTTAGGCTTTACAAAGTATGTTGCAATTTTTGCCACCTCGCCTCTGTAGATTACATTATATTCTCTTTGAACTGTATAATCCACAGCAACAACATTTGGCAAATTTGCAAGCGCTTGCGCATCTTTGCGCGTAAGAGTGCTTTCATCGGTATCAAGTACTAGACTGGCATCGCCAAATCCTTCGCTTCCCACCCGTCTTCCAATGACTCTTCTTGAGCTCCCTGGAAAAATGATCACGTTTTCAGAGCCAAAGGCATCAAGCTGGCTTAAAATTGCATTTTGAATTCCTTCTCCAAAAGTTAAAAGGCCTATTACTGCAGCAATTCCAAAAACTATTCCAATTATAGTAAGCCAGCTCTTAAGCCTCCTGTATGCAAGATTTTTAAATGTTATTACAAGTACATCTTCAAATTTCATGGCAAGCTACTCCCTTTTTCTCTTTGACTTAAGAAAAAAATACAAAAGCAAAAGCAAAACGCCAAAAAGTATAAGCACGCCAAGATTTTGGGAAAATATTGTAAAGATATTAATGCCTTCAGCAGAAACAGCTTGTGTGCCATATCCTAAATATATCCTTCTAGTAATATTATAGGAAACTCTTTGCCCAAGTTGATTTGTGTACCCAATTTCAAAAACCAAATCAATGGGACCGTAATTTATAGGCATGAATGTAAAACTTGCGCTTGTAAAATCCCCTGGATTTAGGTCTCCTAAAAAATCTTCTGCAACATTTCCTAGGACAAGATTTTTGCTTTCATGAAGCCTTACGCTTACAGAGCTTGCATCTAAAACCCCTGTATTTGCAACACTTAATATAACGCTTGTTTTTGTGCCATTTATTACGTATTCAGGCTCGACATTTTGTATGTATACTTCAAAAGTCGTATTTCCCCCGACTAGAACGCCAAAACTGCTTTCTTGAGAGTATGTGTATTCGCCATCTTTTTCATAACTTAATTTAAATGAGATTTCATGCAAGCCAGGAAGCAAATCTTTATCTGAGCCAAGTTCTAAAAGAACTTCTTTTGACTCTTGGGATTTTAAGTCGCCAATATTTATTATGCTCGCATTATTACGTGTGCTAAAGTGATCTGATGTAACTTCTAATTTTGCTTTTGAGGCACTATAGTCTCCGTAATTTTTTATTTTTAAAGTTATGTTAAAATTTTCACCAGGCATGACAACTTTAGGTTCTGTTGTAACTGATGCAATTCCCAAATCTGGTTTTGTTTCATTGTTTTCAATTTTAAAAACAACATAGTGCGAAATATATTTGTCTTTTTCAGTGCCTGAAGTATTGTTGTATGAAACGTACTTAATTGAGAACTCAGCTAAATAATATCCTGTAGGCGCGTCATTTGGTATCTTAACTGCATATACTGCCTCTTTTGAGTCGCTCCCGTATATGTCTCCAAGGTTTGTGTAGCACTCATCAGCGTACTCAAGACATAATTTTCTTGTAGTGCTGTATTTTATGCAATTAGCGCACAAAGAATCTGAACTTAAAGGAGAAGAAAGCGCAACTAACGCAATTTTAGCATCATTTGCAGGCTGCGCCCCGTCATTTCGCAAGCTTACTGTAATGTATCCTGTCTTGCCAGGCTCCATGTTGCTTGCAGAAGAGCTTACTTGTATAAGCGGATTTATAGGTGTTGCAAATGCTAAATTCAATATAATAAACGTCAACAAACTAATCGTGGTTTTTTTCATCAAGCGTCACCTTTCCATCAAGCATATGTATAGTGCGCGGAGCTTCTTTTGCAATGTTCGGATCATGCGTCACTATCACTAATGTATTTCCTTTATGCCATAGGTCCTTAAATAATTTTACAACGCTTTTTCCTGTCTTTGAGTCAAGATTTCCAGTAGGCTCGTCAGCAAGAATAAGCTTTGGATTGTTTGAAAGCGCCCTTGCAATAGCAACCCTCTGTCTTTGGCCCCCAGAAAGCTGAAAAGGAAGATGATGCATTCTTTTTTCTAAACCTACCATTTTAAGCAGCTTTTTAGCCCTTTCATACCTTATCCTTTCATCTATATTGGCAAAAATCATGGGAAGTTCTACATTTTCAACAGCAGTGAGATTAGGAGTCAAGTAAAAAAATTGAAACACAAACCCAATTGCTTTGTTTCTTAATTCAGTAAGTTCGTTTTCATCGAGTTTTGACGTATCAACGCCGTCAAGCAGAACTTTCCCTTCTGTCGGCTTGTCAAGAAGACCAATAACATGCATTAGCGTGCTCTTGCCGCATCCAGAAGGACCAAAAATTGTTACAAACTCGCCCCTATTGATTTTTAAACTAATGCCGTCAACAGCTTTCACTACGTTCTCTTCCCCAAGAGTGTAATATCTTTTAACGTTCTCTAACTCAATGACTGGCTTTTTCATAAGTCAAGCACCACTTGCACAACATAACGCTTTCCAATTTTTTTAATGTCCATATCAAAATATGTGACTGCTTTGACAACGCATCTTCGCTCGTGAGTGTCTTTTATTTTCTCTCCTTTAACAACTGCTTTTAATGAGTAATTTTTTTCGTCCAGCTCCACATGGAACTCACTTAAGAAGACATCTTTTGTTTCGTGCAAATAAAGAAGCTCTTCTAAAAAGTCATACAATAATGACTTTAAGTCCTCTGCATTTTTTTCAAAAGCAAATGAAATTTTAGGAGCTATCTTTTTAGCGTCAGTCATTATTTCAAACATAGCGTAGCCCGCATTTTCAAAAGCCTCTGCTAAAGTGTTGCCATACGCCTTAAACATAACGTCTGCTGTTGCAAGCTCCTCTTCAATATCAAATCGTTTCACAAACATAAATAATATATACAACTTATTTAAATTTAATAGATATGCTTAAAGAATATGAAATTTTGAGAAAAACGCTTGATACGTATTTTCCTAAAAGTAACATAAATAATAAAGAAGTAAAAGTTCTTGATGCCATGTGCGGTCCGTGTTTTTATTTCCATATAGTGCGTGATTTTATAAACGACATCTCAAAATGTATCGAATTTCTTTGTGTTGAAAAAGACAAAGACAATGCGCCGTTTAAGTTCGTACTTGAGGATTATACAAAAGAGCATCCAAATTTCAGATTCAAATTAATTGGGGTGGAAAATCTTGATACAAACAAATATGAAAATTATTTTGATGTAATTTTTAATTTTAGACCGGGCTGTTTTATCAAGACATATACTGACTTAATAAAACCATACATACGCATTAATCATATGTTAAAAGAAAGTGGTGTATTTTTTGCAACAACATATAACGCTTATGAAGCAAAGTGTTTGTATGATCTTTTATGGGGCATATTTGACAATGTTAAAACAGAAAAAAACAAACATGACCTTGCAGAAAAATACTATGGGTATGTCATTATTGCAAAAAAATAACATTTTTTAATAAGAATGCTCATTTATTATGTATGAAAATAAGCAACATCAAGTCAACATCATTAAAAGAATGGCGCCTTCTTCCAGGACTGACAAAAGCAGACAATAATATCGATTTTAGCACTGAAATTGCAAAAGGTTTTAAGATAAACATCCCGCTAATAAGTTCAAGCATGCAGGCAGTCACTGGCCCAAGAATGGCAATAGCCCTTGCAAAGCAAGGAGGCATAGGCATAATTTTCACGAGCCAACCAATTGAAAAAGAAGCCGAAATGATTAAAAAAGTTAAGTCCTATAAAGCAGGATTTATAGAAAAGCCAGTTACTGTAACTCCAAGCATGACTGTAAAAGAATTAAGAAAAATAAATGAAAAAACAGGATACAGCACGTTTCCTGTCACTGAAGATGGAAGCCCTAATGGCGTCTATAAAGGCCTAATATTTGCAGATGATTACCTGCTTGAAGACAATTCTAAAAAAGTATCAGAACTTCTTATTGACAGAAAATATATTGATAAAAACATAACTTTTGAAGAAGCGCGCAGGTATTTAAAATCAATAAAGCAAAAATGTTTGCCAATAGTTATTGATGGAAAATTAAAATCCCTAGTTTTTAGAAAAGATGTAATTGACGAAAAAAACTACCCAAGACAATTGCTAGACAGACAAAAACGCTTAATGGTTGGCGCAGCAGTAAACACGCACGATTATGAAGAAAGGGTGAAAGCAGTTGTTAAGGCAGGAGCAGACATTTTAGTAATTGACTCTTCTGATGGATATTCAGAGTATCAAAAAAGAACAATTAAATACATTAAGAAGAACTTTCCAGAAATCCCTCTTATTGGCGGAAACATTGTAACGCGAGAAGGTTTTAATTTTCTTGTTGAAGCTGGTGTAGATGGAGTAAAAATAGGCATGGGCGGAGGCTCAATATGCATAACTCAAGAAGTGAAGGGAGTTGGAAGGGGCCAAGCTACTGCAGTAATGGAATGCTCAAAAGCAAGGGATGAATTGTATGAAAAAACAGGAGAATATTACCCGCTGATATCTGACGGAGGGGCGAGCACAAACAGAGACATAATAATTGCGCTTGCAATGGGTGCAAACGCAGTGATGAGCGGCAGATATTTTGCAGGTTTTGATGAGAGCCCAACAAAGGTTATAGAAAGAGGGGGGAACAAATTCAAACCATATTGGGGCGAGGGGTCTAACAAAGCAAAAAACTGGCAAAGATACAACAAAAGCGTATCAAAATTTATTGAAGAAGGAGTCGAAGGCTACGTGCCTTACGCAGGCAGGCTTGAAGACGGCATTAAAAAGACGTTAATGACAATGATTAGCGCAATGAATAACGTTGGCGCGGCAACAATCAAAGAACTGCACAAACTTGCGCATTTAGAATATATTTCAGAAGGCGCGCGAATAGAAGGCGACGTCCACGACCTGCATGTATAAAAATATTCATGACTGTATTATACAAAATGTATAATGGAAATATTTATAAATAATTACTACTTATTAGTGAATACTCACTAGGGGGCTTTGGGGGATATGTGCAAAAGAGGATTTGTATTTAGAGAAGGAATCGTAGACATAAATTTAATTAAAAAATATGCAAAAAAGAAAAAAGCAGGCTTTCTTGATTTAAGAAGAATAGGCTTTACAAACATTAATCAACTTGATTCTTTGCTTTCAAGATACGTATCTTATCTGCTTAAAAGACCCACAAGAATCAGCACACACAAGTTTTTTGACGGCGTGCATAACAACAAGCCGTTTTTTGCAGTGCTGCCTCACAACTTCTTGACACAATTGTCTATATTCAACAGAGACAAAAAATTAACTATCGAGCTTGCAAATAAATTAATTGAAAATGAAAAATCTTGCATTGGTCTAACAAGAAGATTAAAGCTTAAATAAACATTCTTTAAAATTCACTACTTTTCCATTTTTGACCTCTATGCCCTCGCTTTTAAGAAGTCTTATTTTTTTGTCTACGCCCTTATTGTACCCTCCAATGCTCCCGTTTGACATTACAACACGGTGGCAAGGGACAATAACAGGAGTCTTATTTTCTTTTAAAGCTCTGCCAACAGCCCTGTATGCTTTTGTCCCTAATGCATGCGCAACTTGCTTGTAAGTTACAAGCTTGCCGCGCGGCACTTTGCAAATGACTTTTAAGACATCCTCACTAAAAGACATATATTTATTAATTCATTTTTACTAATTTAAATATATGGAAACAGGAGAGGACATAAAGCTTGAGAAAGTTTCTGAATACAAATGGGTCATTAAAAAATCTGGGAAAATGAAGGTTCCTGTAGTTGTGTTTGCTTCTGAAAGCTTGCTTAATCAAATGAAAAAAGATAGAACATTAATCCAACTGCGAAACATGACTGAATTGCCGGGCATTTACAAGCATGCGATTTGCTTGCCTGACGGGCACCAAGGGTATGGCTTTCCAATTGGCGGCGTTGCAGCGCTCGACGTACATACAGGCGGCATTAGTCCGGGAGGCATTGGCTATGACATAAACTGCCTTACGCCAGATACAAACATATTGACTTCTTTGGGTTATTATTGTAAAATTGATGACTTATGCAATAATGATTTAGTAGCAAACAACAACTCATTTTTATTGTACAGATCTAAATGCGATGTTAATGCTATCTCATTTGACAAAAAAATTAAAACTTCAAAAATAAATTATGTAATGAAAAAAAACACATACAAAACTATCTTAATTATTAAAACTTTGCTTGGAAGAATAATTAAGTGTTCAAAAGATCATCCAATTCTTACAGACAAAGGGATGATTAAAGCTGGAGAATTAAAAGTAGAGGATCACGTTATTATAAATCCTTTTATTGGAGTAAAATATGAGGCGCCTGATAAAGACCTAATAATTGACAACAATTCAGCTAAAGGACAAGAAAAAAGAGAACTTATTAAAAGAGGACTTTTGCCATTAAAAGAAGACAACCCCAAACTGCCGTACATAGCTAGATTATTAGGGTACTTATTAGGGGATGGCACAATATATTTTAGCGGAAAAAAAGGCTTTGTTAATTTTTATGGCAAGTACGAAGATTTGAAATTGATACAGAACGATTTAAGAATTTTAGGATACAGCTCAAAAATATATAGAAGAACCAGGAAATGCACTGTTGCAACTCAATACGGATCAAAAAGTTTTATTTCAAATAGTTGTGAATTGCATTGCAGTGCAAAAAGTCTAGCAAGATTGTTTATTGCTCTAGGGGCACCTGCTGGCAATAAAACAAGACAAGATTATACAGTGCCTCAATGGATTATGAAATCAAAATTATGGATTAAAAGATTATTTTTATCAGGTTTTTTTAGTGCAGAACTAAGCAAGCCCAAACTAATGAGCAAATACAATTTTTATGCACCGATAATATCACAAAATAAATCAGAAAAACACATAGAATCAATGCATCAGTTCTTAGAACAAATAAGCGATTTATTAAAAGAATTTGATATAAAAATCAATAAAATTAGTTTAAGAAAAGAGCATTACAACAAACATGGTGAAAACACATACAGATTAAGACTAATTATTGCCAATGATTCAGATAATTTAATAAAATTGTATTCTAAAATAGGATTTGATTATAATCAAGAAAGACAAAAAATGGGTCTTTTGGCAGTTAATTATCTTTTGTACAAAGAAAGTGTTAAAAACATTAGAAAAGAGCTTGCAAAACAAGCAGTGCTTCTTAAAAATAAAGGTTTAAGCATTGCAGAAATATTAACAGAAATAAATTCAGATATCATTAATAAAAGATTTGTTGAGCGAAGTGTTTGGGGAGGCAGAAAAACAAACCCAAGGCCTTACAAGAATTTTATTACATTTGAAGAATTTACTGACAAAACAGTTTTTAGAGAATACTTAGTTAAAGATAAAATAATAAGCATTAAAGAAGAAAAATATGATGGCCTTCTTTATGATCTTAATGTAAACGACGAATCACATAATTTTGTTGCAAATTCTTTTATAGTTTCCAACTGCGGCGTCAGAATGTACAGGACTAATTTAAAGAAAGAAGATGTGCTTCCAAAAATCAACAAATTATTAGATGTGCTTTATGAAAATGTGCCTTGCGGAGTAGGCGTTGGAGGAAAACTTGGAAAAATTTCAATAGCTGAATTAAACAAAATACTTGACTATGGCGCTAAATGGGCTCTTGATAATGGGTATGCTTTAAAAGAAGATTTGACGCACACAGAAAATGAAGGTTCTCTTGAAGGAGACCACACGCTAGTGTCTCAAAGAGCTATTGAACGGGGAAGACCTCAGCTTGGAAGCCTTGGAGCAGGAAATCATTTCTTAGAAGTTCAAGTTGTTGACAAAATATACGATTATGAAGTTGCAAAAGCGTTTGGAATTGAATTTGAGGGGCAAGTTACAGGCATGATTCACTGCGGTTCAAGAGGACTAGGGCATCAAGTTTGCAGCGACTACTTAAGAATGATGGAACGGGCGCATCCTGAAATAGTTAAGACTTTGCCTGATAGAGAATTAATTTACGCGCCTGCAGGAAGTAAAATTGCAGATGAGTACTTTAAAGCAATGAATGCTGCTGCAAATTATGCATGGACCAACAGACAATTAATACTTCACTGGGTTAGAGAAGCTTTTGAGAAAGTGTTTGGCAAAAAAGCCGAAGACCTTGGCATGCGCCAAATATATGATGTGTGCCACAATATTTGCAAAATTGAAGAGCACGTTGTTGACGGCAAAAGAATAAAAGCGTATGTTCACAGAAAAGGGGCCACAAGAGCAATGCCAAAAGGCCACCCGCTAGTGCCTAAAACATACAAAGATGTTGGACAGCCAGTGCTTATCCCAGGCACAATGGGCACTGCAAGTTATGTGTTAGTGGGCGGCGAAAAAGCTCTTGAAGAGACTTTTGGCTCAACTGCCCACGGCGCAGGTAGAGTGCTGTCAAGGCATGCTGCTATTAAAAAATACTGGGGAGAAACTGTTAAAAAAGAGTTAAAAAGCAAAGGCATCGCAATAAAAGCAAGAAGCATGAAAGGCATTTCAGAAGAATCTCCTGGCGCTTACAAAGACATAGATGAAGTTGTCAAAGTATCTGACGCAGTAGGCATAGGCAAGTTAGTGGCAAGATTAGTGCCATTAGGAGTCATTAAAGGATAATATGAAAATCATAGCTATAGATACTGCTAAAGGATTGAGATACACCGGGGCTGTTTCGGGGTATCATGAACAATTTAATAATTTTTATAACATAATGGACAAAATCTTAGCAAAAGCAGGCGCACATTCCCCATACCATTGGCATAAAATAAATAGAAAAATTAGAGACAAAGTAAGAGTTTCTTTTAATAATCTGGTTAATGAGTCACAATTAAATTTTAATATATTTGATCATGAAAGACCTCCAAAACAAGAAAGAAAAATATTTTATATTGACAGATTGCCAAAGTCAATTACAGAAAATTACGTTTCATGGCTCAAATATAAAAGGGGTGCTGTAGTAATCAAAGTTGATAATGATTTTAATATAAAAACCTTCCAAACGGAACAGATCATTTTATAAAAAATTTAATGACTCAATTTTCTTTAAAACTTGCGAATAAAAAATCTAAGATTAGAAAAGAAGGAGTCTATAAGATGACAATAAAACAGCCAAATGGATTTATTCTAGATTTCTATGGCAAAAAGTCGTCTATAATTGAATCTAAAGAGATACAAATTTTAGATATATTTCTTGGCTATTGTTTAGAAAAAAAGTCTAAATTTAAACGGGAGAGTTTCTTTATTAGAAGAATATAAGCTCCTGTCTAACGACAGGAGGCGAGTTATTAACGATCTTAAGGCAACGGCCACAATGGCTCATACCTTAAGACCTACAACTCAAATATTATTTAAAAGATAAGTGTTTATAAGTTTTATTGCTTAAAATTATAGAGGACTTTGTTATTTAACAAATAACGAAAAATTTAAAAATACGCCACAATGAAAGATAAATATGCCTGGAGAATTTCATCCAAGCGATGGCCCTGAGAACTACTTAATGAAGATATATTTAAATGAAAATAATATTAATAAAATATTGGATAGAAAATGCCTTGATACTGATTTTTTATATGAAACAAGCGTTAGAAAACCTGTAATTAAAAAAGGGTCTGTTGCAAACAGAAAAATAACATACTTAAACCTTTCTGACGCTTTGCGCGCAATAGTTAGCTTCCCAAAAAACGAATTTGTATTAAAAGATTTATTTGATTTTTACAATATTGAATTAACAATAGAAGCTTCAACAAAGTTGGAAAAAGAGTTGGGGCAAATAGGAATATATAGAAATATAAACGACAATTTCTTTCATAGGAACGAGATATACAAAAAATATGCGCTTATTAATTATTTAAGAAAGCATTCTCTCAATCCTTAAAAGCCTGTTGTATTTGCATACGCGTTCTCCTCTGCACGGCGCGCCGGTTTTTATTAATCCGCAACCAAGTCCGACAGCAAGGTCTGCTATAAAGTCGTCGCAAGTTTCTCCAGAACGGTGGGAAACAATCACTTTGATGCTGTTGTTCATTGCAAGCTCAGCAACTTTTAGCGTTTCTGTAAGAGTGCCTATTTGATTTGGCTTTAAGATTATTGCATCGCAGGCTTTATTTTCAATAGCTTGTCTCAGCCTAAAAGGATTTGTCACAATTAAATCATCGCCAACAATGTCAACATTTTTTATTCGTTTTCTTAACTCAGCAAAGCCTTCCCAGTCATCTTCGTGCAAAGGATCTTCAATGCTTGTTATCGGGTAATCTTGTGTAAGTTTTTCATAGTAATCCATTAACTTTTCTTTATTAAGCTTCTTTCCATCCACAAAATAATTTCCATCTTTGTAAAATGTGGATGCTGCAGCATCTATGGCAACTAAAGCATCATTTCCTGAGCCATAAATTGCCTTCATTATTAGATCCAAAGCTTCAGTTGCTTTTTTTATTGGGGGTGCAAACCCGCCTTCGTCGCCAACGCTTATTGCGCGTTTTCCGTAATTGCTTAAAAGCATCTCTTTTAGCGCATGATATATTTCAACACCAACTCTTAATGCCTCTTTAAAAGTCTTTGCCTTTGGAACAACCATAAATTCTTGAAATGAAGTGTTGCATCCTCCGTGCAGACCCCCGTTTATAATATTATAATATGGGGTTGGCATTAATTTTCGTCCTAAAAGCTCGTAAGGCTCAACGCCCTTTGTCTTGGCGTTTAACTTAAAGCATGCAATGCTTACGCCAAGAATTGCATTTGCGCCCAGCTTAGATTTATTCACAGTGCCGTCAAGTTTTATTAAAATGTCATCAATAAGCTCTTGTTTTGCAAGACTGCGCCCTATTAACTTGGGTTTTATTATTTTCTCCACGTTATCCACTGCTTTAAGCACTCCAAGCCCTCCATATCTTTTTCCGCCGTCCCTTAACTCCACAGCTTCGTATTTTCCTTTGCTTGCGCCTGACGGGACGCTTGCTTTAGCACTAATTTTTTCAGAATAAGCAGTGACTTCGACAGTAGGATTCCCCCGAGAATCAAGAATTTCCAAAGCCTTTAGTCCAGTAAGCTTTGCCATTGCGCATAATATAATAAATGCGAAAATAAAAGATTTTATATTATTATGCATAAGTAAATTTATTGTGTTAAACAGTCCATTGATAGTTGGCGCAGGACCCGCAGGCTTAAGAATAGCAAATAATTTGCTTAGAGCAGGGTTTGAGCCTGTAATTTTAGAAGAGCATGAAACAATAGGCAAGCCTGTGCAATGCGCAGGGCTGGTGAGCACAAACATATTAAAGATATGCGATGTCCCAAAGTCATGCATGCTTAACAAGATATATGGCGCAAGATTTGTAGGCAAAAATGCATCAACTTTGATTTTATCTAATAAAGTGCAAGCTTTTGTAATTGACAGGGAGGCTTTTGACAAATCTTTAGTAAATGATAAGGTTTGCATTCTAAAGGGCCACAGAGTCTATAAGCATGAATACACTAAGAAAGGCATCAGGGTCATGACAGAAAGGTCTGCGTTTTCATCAAAACTGCTTGTTGATTGCTCAGGGCCAAAAAGAGACACCAAGTTGCTCACTGGGATCCAAGCAAGAGTAAGGTTGCCGCACGATCCAACGTATGTGGAACTGCATTTTGACGCTTGCAAAGACTTTTTTGGGTGGATAGTGCCTGAAAGTGATGAAATATCAAGAGTTGGGCTTGCAACTGCATACAAGCCAAAAGAACACTTTAATGCATTCCTAAAAAAGTTGAATATAGACAAAATTATTGAATTAACAGGCGGTCAGATTCCTGTAAGTCTTGCTTCTTTTTGCAATGATAATTTCATAAGAGTTGGTGACAGCGCAGGGCAAGTAAAAGCTACAACAGGAGGGGGCATAATAACAGGCCTGTTAAGCGCTGACATAGCATCAAAAGCGGTTGTCAAAGCGTATGAATGCAACAACTTTAGCAAAGAGTTTTTCCTAGAGAATTATTACAAGCCTTTTATGAAGTCTGTTGGAAAAGAATTAAAACTTCATGCAAAATTAAGAACAATTCTCAACTCCATTGACAGCGATTCGCTTGTCAAGTTTCTCGAAAGAAATAAAAAAATTTTGATAAAGCACGGAGACATGGATTTTCCAAGCAGATATGCATACAAGCTTGCAACAAATCCTTTAAATTGGAAGATTCTTCTAAAATCCTTATATGAACTTATGCGAACAATGTATTAAAGAAGGCGGCGGATGCTGCAATAATACAGAGTCAGCAATATTTGTAACGCTTCATGACGCACTAAGAATCAAAAAAGCAACTGGCTTAGAATTTGATGAATTCCTTGCATTCGATAAAATCCCTGACGCATGGTTTAAAGAATTAAAAAAAGCGCAAGACGCTTTTTTAAACATGTTTGTTGATAATAAAATTCTGCAATTGAAGTTAACAGACAAAGGGTGCCCCTTTCTCGGGCCAAAAGGCTGTTTAATCTTTAAGCATAGGCCTGGTTTGTGCAGGCTTTTCCCATTTAATTACAAGATAATTAAAGGCAAAGTTGTTCTCTCATTTGAAAAATTAGAGGACTGCACTATTGTCGAAAAACATGCAGACCCAGAACGCGCTTTAAAAGAAATGGGAGAAAATGTCGAAGAATTTAAAAAGTTCTGCAAAAGATATGACAAAGAGTTGGATATGTATCTTGAATACGTTCCTTTAATTTCTAAAGGCGTCCCGCTTGAACGCATAATTAAAAAATTTAAAATAAAGGTTTAAGCCAAAATAAAGTGCCAATAGCATTTATAGTTATGTGTGTTGATATTGCAGACTCTAAGCCCCATTTGTCTCTTAAATACCCAAGAATAATGCCCATAACAAAAGTGGATATGAACCCTAAATACAATACAGGATTGTTAAGCAAAGTTAGATTGATGCCGTTTATTAAAAACATTAAGGATTGGGTTATTATTGCATTGCGCTTTCTCATTCTTGCTTTTAAACTGCGTTGAATGGCGCCTCTATAAAGAAGTTCTGCTCCAAGAGGCAAGACAATAACATTTCCAATAAATGCAATTAAAATATTGTACATAGTATCTTTAAAATAAAATTTTGGCAGTTCTGGAAGCACTGTTGAAAGAAACAGATTAATAAGCCCGTAAACAACCATTGCTGCAAATCCAAAAATGATGCCTATTAGCCATTCTTTAACTTCGCCATCATAATTCAAATTGTAAATTTTTAAGTTTCTTTTTTTAAGATAAATAACAGCCATCAAAATCATGAATAATCCTTGAATTAAAGGAATGGTCCAAAAAACATCCAAATTATTTTTGACAACAAACATTTCAAAAAGAATAAGCCCCACTACAAGCCACACATTTGCAAAAAACATTATAAAAGCGTCTTTAAATACAGCATCTGCAGCTCTTGCTTGCCTTAATTCAAGCTTTTCAAGATACAGTTTTCTTTTTAATTCTTGGCGCTTTAATCTTTCAACATGCTGTTCAGCAGTTTCAGTCATAGGAGTGAGTTCCCTAACAAATTTAAATACATATATCAAAAGAATAAGCAAGGCTATTGAAGCGATAAAAGTTGCCCAATCTAAAGGAATTTGCGTGTATACTAATACAATAGCGATGTATGCTGTCATATTCGTAGGTATTGAAGAATTAATAAAAAATGCAATTCGTTTTGGTATTGCATGAAAATAATTAATTATTAGCTGCACCAAACTTATTGTGCCAATGCCAATGACAAGCCAGATTTTGTATGAAGGGGGATTAATCAAATCAAACGTTGCCCAGCCGAATTTATTGTATAAAAATTGAAGCAAGTTCATGCTTACAAATATTAAAGCTATTGAATTGCCAAATGCAGTGTTCCACCCTAATTCTTCTTCTCTATGTCTTCCAAAATACAACTGCATAAGGACCATAGAAATTATTAATGGAATCACTATCCAAAACACGCCAGGCTCATTAAACGGCACAGTCACAACTTCAATAAATCTTGGAACCGCCTTGCTTATAAAAAACTGCAATATTGCTGAAGTAATTCCATTTAAAGAGTCTGTTAATGGCGTGCTAATGCTTGGCAAAGGGCTTCGAATCGTCAAATTCTGAATAGTGGCATTTACAGTCTCATTTAGCACCATTAATTTTCATAATGCGCTGCACTTATTTAAGGATTATTTTAAAAGGATTTTTCAATTTTCTTAAATGCTTCTTGTCAGCAAAAACCCTTATGCGCCACGTGCTATTGTATGCCTCATTTATGACTTTAGCCATTAAACTGACAGCTGTTATTTTTTTCAACCCTTTTTTTGTCAGTACTTTGATTTTAGACTCCTTCATAACAGGGATTTTTGGAATATCCACTAATATCTCTCCATCGTTTGCGCCGGCAATGCCTGCTAATTTTCTTTCAAATTCTTCTTTTGCATCCCAATTGGCGCCTAATTTTGCAATAATCTTTTTTTCTTGAGAATTCAAATCGCCGTATTGCACTGCTGACACTTCTTTTAACAGTCTTCTTTTAAGCAATCTTTCAACTTGCATTTTAATTTCTTTAATGCCTGAATTTTGAAGTTTATAAATAACTTCTGAGTCAGTCATTTTAAACAAATCATCTTTTTTCAAGACATTATTTTCAAGCGCTTTGTTAAGGCAATAACACAACATTGCATCACCAACTCTTGAAATCCTGTGGCCATACACAGTTTCGCGCATTATGTAACGCGTGAATAGCAAAGTCTCTGCTGCAGAAAGCCCTTTTTCATCCAAAACTACATTTTCTTTATATTTTCTTAAAGTGCATAATAACCTGTCGGCATCAACAGCCCTTCCATAGGCAACTCCGCAGTGATGAGCATCCCTTAAAAGATAATCTATTCTATCAACATCCACATCGCTGTCTAATATTTGATGACTTACTAATTTATCGCGCTCTATTATTTTTATAATGTTTTTGGGATCTATCCCTCCTTTTTCCAATACATTATACAATTCTGAATTTTTAATTATTTCAATTGACTTTTTTTCATGGTCTTCTTTTAAGAACATTTCCACCAAATGAGAAAATGCAGGGTGCCCAATGTCATGCACTAATGCTGCAACTCTTAATTCTGCCAAATCTTTGCCAGAAATGCCTAACTCCTTGCCAGCCTTGTCTGCCAAATGCATTGTGCCCACAGAATGTTCAAATCTAGTGTGCATTGCTCCTGGATAAACAAGATAGACCATGGATAGCTGTTTTATGTGAAGCAGTCTTTGAAATACGCTGCATTCTATTATGTCTCTCTCAACATCATTTATTTTTACATTGCCATGAATTGGGTCTCTTATAATCATATTACTAAAGTTTTTAAACACATGCAAACATTAATAACTTACGATGAAATTTTTAAATCCATTTAAAAAACAAAGCATTAAAGAAGAATTAACAGTACTTAAAATTCCAGAACTAAAAGATCATGTCAAACAAGAAATCCTGCATCTTGATAAAACTGATAAAAATCTTGTAGAGCCCATTAATGCTTGCATCAACAAATTAATAGCGCGCGTCAAACACTTAAGTGAAGCAAAAGTTGACGAAGAAGTTAATAAAGCCCTTTTAATAGGGGCTAACAACTCAAGACGAACTTTGTGCAATTTAATAAGCTCTAACATTAACATTCAAACGCCAAAAACCCTTGCAGAGCTTAAAGAATACTTATCAAGCCTTAAAAAACTAATTAACACTGCGCATAATGCCTTTGCAAAACATGGAGGCAAGGTTTCATTTATTTACAAAAAACATACAAACAACCTTGCAAACGCCCTTGATGAGCTTTCCCTTGCAATAAATAACTGTGCTAACGCGATAAGCAATGATTTGGCAAAACTTAATGCGCTTAATACTCTTGAGTCTTTAATCAACAAATACTGCAACACACTTAAAGAATTAAAACATCTTGAAAAAATATTTTCTGCAAATGGATCTATACTTAACAGCTTAAAAGAAAAAAACAAAACATTAACAAAAGAGATAAACGCAATTTCAAAAAAAGCAGAGCTTGAATCTCAAGAAATCCAAGCCATAAATGCAGAACTAGAAAATATAAAGCGCAGAGCAGACATCATAGTTTCAGATTTTTCCAAGGCATTAAGACGCTTTTCTCATAACACTTCAGACTACAAGCTTTTAATAGAAAACCCCATAAGTTTCATACTTACAAACAAACAACAGTTTTTAGAATTAAAAGATGCCCTGCTTCGTGAATTAGAGTCAGGAGGTATAACGTTAAAACAAAACCAACTGCAAAAAGCAATAGCGTCTTTAAAAAGCGACGAATTGCTTAAATTAAGCAAAGAGTACAGAGACCTAAAAGCAAAATTAAAAAATGCGAATAGTGCAAATGTAACTGAAAAAAGAAGTTTAGAAGAAAATGCAGAAAATATCTCTGACAAAGTTAGGGCGCTTGAACTTAAATCCAACGAATTAAAGGCAGACATTAAAAGAATAAAGAACATCTTAGCAAACTTATCCGAACAAATAACAAGTTTGACAAACAAAATACTGGGAAACATAAAGATACATTTTTAATAGCGCATTACATCATATCCTATAATGAAAACAGCCTTTTCAGCAATGGTGTTAATGGGGCTTATAATGATTGCAGGATGCACGCAAGGAGGTCCTAGTGCTGCAACATGCAATTGTCCGGCACCAGGGTCTTGGAGCGAATGCAACGACAGTGCTGTAAAAACAAGAATTAATTATCAATGCGGAAGCGAAACTAATTACACATGCGTTCCATACAATGAAACCGCTGAATGCGAAACAAGCATTACAATAACATCAGAAGACCTGACAGTAGTTATCAGCCCCTCGCTAGACAGCAAAGTAAAAGGCACAATTAAAATTGAAGCAACAAACATCCCAAGTCAAACAACAAAAATATACTTTATGATGAATCCGCAGAACGAACCCATCAATGTAAGCGAGGGATTAAAAGATAATCAAGTATTCACTATTGATGACGCGACCCCCAGCAAAGGATGGAGCAAATACATTGATACAACAGCAATGAGCAACGGCGTATACGAAATTGCAGTATTGCCCACATACGAAGGTGCGCCAAGCAATTCTCCTTGGCTTGCAATCGCAAAGACACAAGTAGTAATCAGTAACTAATGTTTATCCTTTCTTTTATTTTTTAAGTCTTATAATTTCTTCCCTTTCAAACTCATCAAGCGCTTTGCAAAGTTTGTTAATATTAGCATTAAATTCAGGAAGCACACATTATATTTCATAAAAACATTTTAAAAATTCCTATTTAATTTAGAAGAACTTAAAAAGCAACTATACAACTTGACATTGCTGCGTATCTTAAGGATAACTATTATAAATTAATAAAAAAATTTATTGCAAAATCCGTGCATATTAACAAATCGCATTTTTTATTCCATGCTTCTTGCACAATTTTTTTGTCACTTCTTTTAATTTTCTTTGATATCCTCTTGAAGGCGCAAAAAATCCTTTATACAATGCCTTGTATTTTGGCACAAGGTCTGGATAATGTTTTTCTAAAAATTTATAATAAAGGGTCTTGCAATCATACGGCCCGTTCCCAAATAAAGTCAAGGCGCCGACAAATACAAAATCTGCTCCGTATTTTTTTGCAGCACATATCATCTCATCAAGTTGTTCTTCTGAATCAGACAAAAAAGGCAAAACAGGAATGAAATTCATTCCAACAAAAAACCTCTCCTTCTTGCATTTTTGTTGGCGCGCCTGGCTCAAGAATTTTTGCCAATTTCTCATTTAATAGAAATTGAAAATGAAATAATTGCGCCATGCTTTAACTTAGGCCTTAAATCATCTGGCAAAATGGCAGTCTTATCAATCTTTTTTAACAAGTCCAAATCCCTTAAAACAAGTTTAGACTTTGTAGCAATTTCAACAGGAAACCTGTACTTTAAAATTATTTCAAGCAACTTTCTTGAAAGCAGTTTTTCCAAAAGTTCGGGAGCATTTACTTTTACTGACATTGTCTTTCCCATATTCGCCCCATACTGAATAATCGTCTAAAAACCAGCTGTCTCTTTTTTTATGCTTATTCAATATTGACTTTGCAAAAACCTTAATCATATAAATATATAAATAACCTCTATAATTTTAAACAAAATGGAATCCGAAGAACTTAAAAAAGCCTACGAAAATGCCTGGAACAAATACGAATCTCTCAAGAAAAAATACATAAAAAATCCAGAAGGGCTTTCAAATCTAAACATAGACCACATAGTCAGAAATCTCCTCAATTACGTTTCAGGCGCCATAGTGCTTAATGACTTTCAAATGCTTAAAGACTCCAAAGAAATACTAAAAAGCCTTGACATTTACTACAAACTTCTTGAAACGCACGAAGAATTTGCCATAGAAGAGATCTTAAGCAACGGATATTTCAAGGATAAAAGAAACTTAAGCGAAGAAGAATACATAAGATATGCTGCAAAATATTTTACTTAAAAGATTTATCAAAAAACAATCTAAATTTTAAAAAGATTAACAGGCGATGCATTTTGATTGCTACAAGAGAATAGATCCCTTCGCCCCTGCCAGCTAAGAATTTTATAATTAGCACTATGTTCTTTAACTAGCTTCCTCCATGCATTCCAGAAAAAATTAAGTTCTCGCTTATTAGGATTATCATAAATATAGTGCACTACATGATTAGGGTCCTTAAGTATATCCTCCACAGGTTCCACCTTGTTGTTATTGGCAGTATTCTAAAATCAATATAGGGAACAGCAGATAATACGCTTCTATGAAATCTTAAGCCCTCTCCATGAGAAGTATAATGAATGTCCACGTAAGGAACATCTTTTAATTCATGTGTTTTAGGATCACCACTACAAGAATACAAAGTTCGTAGGAATGGCAATTCATTTAAGTCGCTAATAATATCCCTTATGCTCTCATCTATTAACTTTAAAATTACTTCATCAATCATCTTGAATAACTTTTTATTCATAGTATAAAAATCTTTTCATACTACACAATCTGAATTTAAATTCTATTGAAAATAATTTTTGGTTTTACAATAATCAACATATTTAAAATAAAAGCTTGAAGCTTTAAGGAGCATCTTTTCTCTTTATTAATTGTCCATATTCTAAGTAATCCTTAGCTAGCCACGTATAATGTGAGAAAAGGTTCACCCCTGCGCCCCTAGGCCGGTGCATGAATGTTGCTTGCTCGTATAAAAGTGCTGCTGCTTCAAAAAAGACTTCAGGCGAGTCAGAATACCCTTCTTCATTTAATACTTTTTCATACGCGCTTATTAAATCCATACATTTCTCATTCACATCATCAGTTATTGGACTTATTACGCAGTCCCTGACTTTACCAAATATCTCATTTAACTCATTAAGACGCCACCTAACCTCCTCCCTCCTAGAAATGTACTTAATTAACCATAATTCATGTCTCTTCATCCACTCAATCTTATCTTCTAAGTCACTCATAAACTATTTTTAGCGAATACTTTATTTAAATATTTTTATAATCCATTATCCAAAAAATTACAGGAAACTCTAGCACAATATTAATGAATACTCTTCTAGCGTCTCAAGAAGCTTGCTAGTCTCACTTTTTTTCCGTGGTGGGAACGCCAGTAAGGCAAGTCTCTCGGCGTCATTATACTTCTTCACCCACTTGTTATAAACGCCTTGAGCATAAGGATACGCCTTCTTGAGTATATAACAATTAAAAACTGCTAAGCCAATACTTACTGGATTCAGAGATAATAAGAATTTCCCCAGATGAATTAAAGTAGCTGCTAGATTAATTGTTGAGCAACCAGCCGCAGTTGTTCTAAGTGCTTTATCACCTGAAACGTACGTAGCAAAGCTTTCAAGAACTGGCTTAGCTGCATTTCTAAAAACATAGTATTTTATTATGCTAGGTACGCGAGTACCAGATAAGTACTTGCTGAATCCTTTTGGAGTGAAATCATTAAATTCTAAGTCAGGAAGTACATTACTAAACCGCATTAATTCTTTATGCAATCCTTCCCTATCACTGTACTCATTGAATAAGAAGTCAAGTGAGTTAATAACTAAGTCGTCATCACTGCTTTTAAGGTAAGCTTCACAGAGGTCTAAGTGTACGTGATGCGCTAATTCATGAATAATGCGCTTATTAAATCCACCCTTCTTGAGTAATTCATAATCACCTTTCCCAAAGCATAGGGCCCCTCCAGAATAATATGCCTTTGCACAATTAAGCAATAAGTTAATCCTACTAACTTTGCAGATCGTGAAAGGACTTAAATCAACATTTAATTTATCAAATGGCTTCTTTATTCCTGCCTTTTCAATAATATTAATCTTCCTCTTATCATTATACCAGTTAATGTAATCCATATCTTTCATGACAAATTTTTTTGTAGATTTAATATTTATAAATGTATTCGAATGCTAGTATTTACTTCATAAAGCATTATTGTTTCTCTCTTGGTGAACCAACTATCAGAATGATTTTAAACTTTGATTTTAATCCTTCTTATCATAGAACCAATTGCGTTCTCTTCACCGTGAATGCATACAGCAGCTTGAAACGACTCCTTTAAAGAGAGAACAAAAGACCCTCCCTTCTTGTACTCTCCTATCCTCTTAATCACTTCTATAATTCTTTCTCTTCCCTTGTAAGGAGCGTCATAATTCATAACGAAGATTTATAACGCCAGGACCATTACTTACAGATACTTTGCGAACTACCTGTAGCTAAAGCCGTGAGCGTCTAAGTGCACTTCGTTAGTTTCTGCTGGCACTTGTTCTTCCAGTGTTTTTTCTGGCTTTGCTCCGCTGCCAACTGTTCTTAAAAGTACCAGCACTACGTCAATCACCACCCGCACGCCTAACGCCGGCGTGAACTGCAAATGCAAATTCGACTCGCCAAGACTCCCTGAACACTACTTTTTTGCTCCTATTAGAAAAATATTTAATTCAAGCGTGTTTTGATTAACTAGTGAAAAATATTTTTACTAAAACAAATATTACTATTATATTAATAGTTGCCGGGGGAATTTTATTAATATTCTCTTTTGTTTTTGAGCATGGAACACCAAAATTTGAGTATGAGTTAATAGCCCCAAATCAAATAATGAGTTCAATTTACAAAGTTTATGGCAACCCAAACACTGGGTTCTGGCTTTCAAAATTAGTGCTAAAGAACATTGGCTCTGGCCCTGCGTATAACGTGAAGATTTTTTACAAACTTGACGGTTACTCTGATTGGAAGGAAAGCAATACTTACAAAATCATTCTTCCTACAAGCACAATAATTGATTTGTATTATCCATTAATCCAGAGTAACATAATGGATATTAAGACATCAAGCCCTTCAAGCATAAATTTTAAAATAACTTATCAAGAAACTCAAGGAGGAGTAACAAAGGAAATTACTGGCTCAAAGAGCATAACAATACTTGGGGCAAATAATTTCGTGTTCTCAAGCATACCCCCTGAGGAGAGTACAGGCTCATTTAATGACGTGTTTTCTAACTACCCATTACTTGCTGCGTGGGCAACACCAGGAGACCCTGTTGTGATTAGTTTTGCTGACTTAGGCAACAAACTTGCAGGAGGCCCTGGCGCAACACTATCTGATGAAGATGCATTAATGAGTCTTGCAGGGATGTGGGATGTCTCAGTTCATAATGGAATTCAATATAAAACAGAGCCAGAGGCTTTCTGGTCAGGCCAGTTCTCAGAATACATTAAGTACCCTAGAGATGTCATTAAGGATAAAATAGGCACCTGCATTGACACTGCGCTGTTTTTTTCAACCCTTGCATTAACTCAAGGGCTTAACGCATACATAGTACTTATGCCTGGTCACGCGTTCTCAATCATAGAACTCCCAAGCGGACAATTAATACCAGTTGAAACCACGACATTGAATAATGGTTATACCTTCTCCCAAGCAATTGAGTCAGGAGTTAATACTTATACTAACGCTATCAACGGGCCATATATCATCATTGATTTGCAAAAGTATCAATCAATAGGGATAATACCTCCTGAGCTTCCTGAACTGCCAACTGATATTTTAACTGTTTGGAATATCACTTCTCCGAGCACAAGTAAGAGCCTGCAGGCTGGCATTGACTCTGGCCAGACTAGCAGTGATTACATTTCATTCATTAATTACGCGCCTATGTGGAGCGTCACTTACCCGTCTTCTTGGAGTGTTCAGCAATCTACAAACGAGGTTTACTTTAGCAGCACTGGTGTTGAATTGTTCGTAAGCTGGGGTTACGGCGTCAGCAAGGAAACAGCAAGATTGTCAGTTGAGTCACTCTTTAGTGGGCTTGGCGTCCTGTCAGTTAATAACTCATCAAGCAGTCTCATTTCAGGAATCCCCTGTGACTTAATCACTTATAATATGTTTTACCAAGACAATTCTTACCTTGTGCGCGCCAGGTACTTTGAATACAACGGTTATGGTTTCGCTGTATTTTATGATTTTGCTTATGACTCATTTTACAACACTAATTTACAAATTTGCGAGAGCATTGTTCAAAGCTTCACCTTAGGTGATGTGCATTGAATAAGGCATCATTCCTTAATGCAATATTGGTCTTGATAGTGCTTGTCTGCCTTAACATTGGTTTTTGTAGTACTGAAACAGTTGTAACCTCTTATAAAATGACTGACAAGTCAAATGTTACAATATTATTAAATGGGGATGCGCAAGTAACTGAAGTTATTACAATGTCAGCAACAGCTTTTGCTTCATTCAAGCAAAACTACCCTCAATTAAGTATGTTTTCAAGGATTTTCAAGCCTGCTAACTCCCCGATGCAAATAGAGAACTTAAATATTAGTATTGACGAGTTTAACAATAAGATTATTGCGTCATACTTGGTTGTTGGTCAAGCAGTTAATAAAGGGGATTTTTGGGAGATAGTGGTTGCTCAAGAAGGGGCTGACGTTACTTTATCGGCCCAATCTGGCAGAACAGTGGTTTTCACTTTTGTTGGAATGAGCACTACCCAGACAAGGGAAATAATAACATCAACAATTACACTACCAGAAGGGGCTTACAATATTCAATTCCAGGAATCAACTAATAAATTAAGATATTCCCTGCCAGCGCAGGCAAGCCCTGCAGGCGTGATGGTAATTATTGCAATAATATTAATTATTCTTGGGGTGCTGAATTACTTCTTCATATTTGACAGGTTCTTAAAGAAAACAAATTGATTATGTTATTGAAAATATGTTTTTTAAGTCATCATGTTTTTCTGCCGAATCGTATTTAAAGATCATTTAATTTTTTGTTTATGAAAGAAGATCTTGAATACATTAAGAAAAAATTAAAGCCATATACCAAAGAAGAATTAATTTTTAATGAGCCTCACTTCACTCGACAATTGTTGCTTAGAGAAGGTAATAGGGATGTTGTAATTAATGAGTTGCTTGACTTTGGAACTTAATTTTTGATGTTTCAACAAAAGGCCGCGTTGTGGGCGTGGAAATAATGAATGCTACAGAATTCTTCAAAGGACTAGGCCTAGGCCCAAAATTGCTCAATAATATTAGTGACTTTAGCATTAAGTCAAAAGTCACCAGCGAGTACTTAATAGTGTTTTTAAACATCAAAGCTAGGAAAGTTGATGTAAAGATACCAATACCTGTGGCGCTGGCAACGCCTGCTTAAGATTTCTTATTACAAATATTTTAATAAGCAGTTCAACTTAGATTATAATTCAATGTGTGTTAAAAAACTTGTTAAGCGTTCTCATATAATTATTAGCAAAGAATCGCGTTTTATTAGTCCTAGAAAGATAGGTATTGATTCATGCGTGCTTGTTGAGTTAGTTAATAATCTTAGTTTATTTTCTGATGTTGCTATGAAGATTTTTAATCGGCGCGATATCTTTATTACCCACAAAATTTGTTTTTGGGAGACAATTGAAGTCTTAGTTAAAAAACATGGTTGGGGTAAGAGTGAAGCCATAAAATCTCTTAAAAATTTATTAACAAAACTTAATATTAAAATTGACAATAATAGTACTATTAATCCTAATAAATTGCTATTAATGAAGAATAAATGTGAAAAGTTGGGTGCTGAATTTCATGAGCTGATTCAACAATCTTGTATCACTTCAAGGAAGCTGGCGTTAACAAGGTGGTTGACAATCACTTCTTGAAAGCGGCCAGTATTCTTGGCATGGATGGCAGTAAATTTCCTACAATAGATGCTCAAATAAAAAGTCAGTTAAAAAAGTTTTTTAAACGTCCTCGCAAGAAGAGAAGATAGCTGCGGCCTTAATAAAGTCGCCTGATGATTTGCTTAATGCCTTGCTCCAGTTTTCATCTCTAACTGCCCTTACGTCCTTAGCTGTTTTGATTAACTCGTTTTCAGGCATTAACGCGCTGAACGCTATTTCAAACTGGAATAATTCTCTTTCAATATCAGCTATTTCTTTAATTTGCGGCAAAACAGTATTCTTTACTATTTCCTCAACTCTTGATGCCACTTCTGACTCAAAAGATTTGAAAGCCTGCTCAATTGGCAAGTTCTCACGCACCATAATTGTAACTCCTTGCCCAACGCTTTTAAACATTTCTATATAAACGGTCTTGTAGAAACCCTTTAACATCCTCCATTA
Source organism: Candidatus Parvarchaeota archaeon (assembly GCA_017608505.1). Lineage (GTDB taxonomy): Archaea > Nanobdellota > Nanobdellia > WJKC01 > WJKC01 > JAFCFT01. Next base: position 45,905 of record JAFCFT010000010.1, read on the forward strand.
TCTTAACGATTCTCTGCATGTTATAAGCTATTATTCTGGTTTTTAGCTCATTTATTTGGTTCTTTGTTTGCCTGCTTGTTAAATTGCTTCTCAGCGTTCTTTTTATAACGCTAAAGATTGTTTCAGTGATTGCTCGCTTGTTGTAGATTTTCTTTTGGAAATTTTTGTTCATTTGTTTTCTGTAAAACCCTTTGATCCTCCTGGCTTTGCGTCTTATCGGTATTATGCTTTGTATTCCGTGCGCATGCGCATATTCATGGTTGCTTTCACTGTCATATCCTTTATCAGCAGTGACTATTTTTACGCTTCCTTGATTGAGCGCTTGCGCTAACAAAGGTTTGAAGGTTGACGCGTCATTAAACTGCTTGTCAGTTATTACTTGCCCTATAACTAATTGCTTGTCTAAGTCGCTGATTAATCCCGCCTTAATGAATCCTTTAACTTTTACATTGTCTATCCTGTGACAGTAATAGTGCGAAGGGTTATTAAGATTAAAGCCTGAAGAGTCCATTCCAACTAGTTTAAGAGATAAATTCACCACTTTATGAGTGTGCAACAGCATGATGTCAAAGATGTTGCCAATTCTTGAATGAAACTTTTGAAGCGTTGTATAATGAGGCGTTCTCTTCAAGCCAAGCTTTTCATGCAATCCAGCAAATTCAATGAATTCGCTGAATTCGCGATAAGACATCCTTAACTTCTGCCTCAACACCAACAAAGTGATTTTTTCCCAGACCGAAAATACTTTATTGCTAAACTTACTAAAATATTTAGGAACTCTAGAAGCTTTCAAAAGCTTCTTGAGTAACTCACAAAACTTTGTGAGCGGGTTTATTTCACGGGGCTTCATTTCAAATCACCACCTTTTGAGATGAGCCCCCCTATCTCATCTTTTTTAAGATTTTAAAAATTAGAAACAGTTTAAGAAATAAGAGGGTTTCTACAAGGCCTATATAAACATTAACATTAATAAAAACCTTTTTGTCTGACAAGTCAAAGACTTTCAAGCTCTTCAATGCACTTTTTCAAGTAATTATTGCTTGCCTCTCGGGGCTGACTTTTTTGGGCTTTATGTTTTTGGTCAGTTCTTGGTACCATTCAGGGAGTTGTTGAAGGATGTTGTTCATTTATTTATTACTTTTAAGAAGAAGTATTTAAGGTTGGACGGGTAGGATTCACTACCACATCCACCCACGCCAGGGCCAGGAATCTCAAACCCAAGACCCTAAAACCCCAGAGGGGGTGGGTAGGGCCTAGGGAGGGGGAAACGTACCCCCTCTCTGGCTTTTGAACCTGGGAGGGCTTATCGCCCACTCGCTCTCGAGGCGAGCGCCTTAACCAGACTTGGCTACCCTGGCGCAACAATTAAATTAAGAAATGCGAAAATATATAAGTTTTTTAAAAATTTGTAATTTCAGAAACCATATATTTTTTTGCATTATTAACTAAGAGAATTCCTGCATTTTTTATTTCATTTAAAATTTTAGAAGGTTCAACTAAGTTGACGTACCTGCAACCTGCAGCCTTAAGATTGTTTAACAGACGCTCTGACAAGCCGGCATCGCCTGTAACTATGCCTATAGAAGCGCCCTTGTAATAATCTTTGTGAAGCTTTGAAAAGTCTTCTTTTGGGTAAATCACCCATATATTATATTTTATGTTCTCGTCAGAATTTAATTTGTGGCGCATAGTAAAAAAACTTAGGCCAAGAATGTCTGCAGCATCCATCATGCCTTCACGCGTCTTTGGGTCTAACATATTTAATACTTTATTGTAAACATCAAGATTAGTTGGATGCACAACTGCTTTGTATATCCAAGTATCTAATGACATGTTGTTTCACCGAAAAATAAGACGTATAGAGTGTATATTTAAATGTTTCGAATGCACGGTTAAGTGACTTTTTCTGTGTTATAATTCCTTACCCATTGTCTTATAAAACTCTCTGCTCCTTTTCTGCTTTGAAACCCTCCAAACCATTTCAGTCTTCGTTTCAGCTCCCTGTTCAGCCTTTCAATCACTGCGTTAGGGCCAAAGGCAGCCCCAATTTTCTCTCCAACCCCATGTTTTCCTTATCGCTCTCCTGTATTCCCACAATCCGTCAGTCACTATCACTCTTGGCTTTCCTGCTTTCTCCTTTGCTTCTTTCATTACAATCCTGGCGTCAAAGTATGTTCTCCCATTGCTTAAGCGCCACGTTATTATCTTTCTAGTCTTCCTATCCATCACCAGCCACAGCCAATGAACCTTGCCTTTAATTTTTATTGCTGTTTCATCAGCATGCCAAACTTTGCCAACTTCCAACTTTTTTTCAGGAAACAGGAAGTCCTTAACCCTTTTTCTTATGCTTTCATGACTTACCCTTATCCCAAAAAAGTTCAAGACTTTGTTGGCTATTGTTCTTAAACTAACTCCTAAACTAGCATATAACTTTACAGCATATTTAATCACTGAGCTGTGAAACCTTTTTCTTGGCAGGTCACTAGTATAGACGAACCTTAATCCGCAGTTTTTGCACTCGTATCTCTGGTGCCTGTTAAACCAGCCAGCCTTTTTAATGTGTGATGACCCACACCTTTTGCACTCTGGCACAACCCAGCCAGAAAAGGTTTTAAAGCTAAAGCTACTCAAAACACATTGAAGTTTCATAAATTACACCTCCTTAGGTTTTTTACATATAACAAAGGAGGCATAGAACCTAAAAATAGCTAACTAAAGAGGCGCTGGTTACTCCAGCGCCATTAAGTTGACTTAACCCCAGAACTGTTAAATTTTAAAATAATATGTTTATTTTACAACCATTATGATAAAAAGAATAATTGTATTGCCTGCAAGCTTGAAAGATACGCTAAAAGAAATAGCTAATAAATACAATGAATGCGCAGGAGCATTATTCTACTTGCCAAGAAAGTATGAACATGCTGTTGTTTGCCCTCTCTCGCATATTCTTATTTTAAAAGAAGGCACGCCTGGCGCTGTAACTTTAGATTATTATGATATTAAAAAAATTGAAAAAATACTTAATAATACTCGTTTAAATTACATTTTGTTTCATACGCATTCTACAGGCACCATCGAAAAATATGGCGCATATTATGGCACTAATTTTTCTGAACAAGATAAGCAAATAATTAATAGATTTTTAAGAACTCGTCGCGATCATATCAGCATGCTTGTTACGCCATATAATGGCTTATATGTAAAATTTTATTATGATAGCGCATACAGCGACTTAGAACTTAAAATAGTGAATTGGGATCCTTACGAAAAAGACAAAGTGGCTGAAGCAATTGAAGTGATTTTAAGTAACTAAAACTATAAAACTTTATAAATTACATTAGCAATTCTTTTATTGAAATGGGCTTATACGGCTTTGTAGTTTATGATTCTATTGGGAAATGCCTTGTTCATTATTTTAAAAAATCTTTAATTAGTCCAGATTTAGTTTCTGGACTGCTGAGCGCAATGCAAAGTTTTAGTAAAGAGCTTTTAGGCAGTGAGCCAAAAATTGTGCGCCTTAATAACGGTGTTTCAATGCGTTATGAAGATTTTAATATAGAAATTATTGAGGATGTTAATATTTCATATTGCTCTAGCTTGAAAGGCAAAAAATTAGTTGAGCTTAATGGAAACTACGTAACTTTAGACTCGTTATCAGACGATTTAAAATTAAAGCTTGCTCCAAAAGCCTTAACCCTTGATGAACTAATATGTGCGCTGAAAAATAATGAAAAATCATATTATGGCGATTCTTTTAAGTTTCATTTTGAAAAACGCTATGTTCCAACAAACAGACCTGGTGATTTAAGAGTTAATTATGCCATTATTTATGATGCTGTTGATGAAAATATCGAAATGCTTGATGGCGAGCCGTTTATAAACTGGTTTCTTAAACGTTTAGGCGCTTTATTGAAGAAAAAAGCGCAATATCTTGGAAAGGCGGTAGAGCTCGGCGAAACAAACGGTTTAGAGGATAAATTTGCTGAGGATTTTTCCTTGCTTGCAAAATTTTATGAAAATTGCAGGAAATACTTAATAAGCAAGAATTTAGTAAAACTGCCTTTAAATCTTCCTAATCCTAATTTATGTGGCTTAAATGATGCATTGTCTTTGTTGCCTCTCGAACTATTTAAAACTGCAAGTTTGTGGTATGCGAAATATTGCAAAGACTTTACCATCAGTTACGACGATTTTCTTCAAAAATTTATTGACGTTTTTAATTCTATGAAAGAAGTTAAAAAAGATTACGCAAAAGAGCTTCATATTTTAAAAAAGGCTGTTGAAAGTGTTGAATGCGACCTTTCAATGCCTGTCAAAAAACGCAGCAGCGAAGAGTATCTAAAAGCGCTTAAAATGTTAAAAAAAGCTCTTAAGTTATTTAAAGAGCCTCAAAGACAAAAGTCTGTTAGCGAATTCGACTATATCGCTTAAATAATCTTTTTTTTATTAATTACCTCTTTAGCAGTCTTAAATATTTTTTCTTGATTCAGCGAATAAGACTCTTTCAATTTGTTTTTAATCGCATCGAGCGTCTCGCGTTCATTGCCAAAAAGCTTGTCTATGTACTTGTCTTTATTAGGAAGTTTGTTTTTCACGTCAAGCACAAGCAATATGGTTTCTTTGTTAATCTTAACCTCGTTTATAAATGTAAAGCCAACACCCAAATAATTTTCTTTGCTAAATAAATACGAGCTTAAATGGCGCAACTTTGCATTTTTAAATCCAAGTTTTTCTCCAAGCTCTTTAAAAGAGCTATTAAGATTGCTTAAAGACATGCAATTTAATAAGTGCAAGTCTTTTAATGGCGCTTTATAACTTTCTAAAACTACTTCTTTTTCCATGTCTAATCTTAAAAATCCCATGCCTGAGTAATACCTTAATATATCTGTAATTGGAGACCCGTCATCTTTAAATGCAAAAAAATCCCATTTTGTTGTGTAATTCGAATTTGGAGTAATTACATTTTCAAGACTGTATTTTTCTCCCTTATTGCGCCTTACCTCTAAAAGCTGTTTTGAAAGATCATGATTGTAGAGTATTATTAATTTTGTCAGCTCCTGTCCTAATTTTTTCATTTTTTTATTCTTAAAATAATTTGTATAATCTTTGCTTATCGCTTCGTAGCATTTGTTGCTTAATTCAAGTTCTCTATTTACAGGCATGTATTTTTTTTCTGTGCGTATTATTGTTATTCCATGCCAGCCTTGTGCAAGATATTTTAAATTAGAGGCGTATATTAAAAATTCATCTTCATTTAATTCAAGTTTTATGTTTCGCATTATGCGTCCTGGAAATTTCCTAAGATAAGAAAAAAGTTCTTTGCTATTTTTTACTACTGGCTTTTCGTCTATGTTTTCGGACGATAGCGACAAAATCGTTTTTGATTTGTTGTCATAGTGTATTGGTGCAATTAAATATTCTATTTTGTTTGAGTCTTTAAGCACGTTTAAAATCATGTCTTTCATTAGGAAAATATCAACAATTCTATTTTATAAAATTATTGTTTTTTCTTTATAAAGAAATGTTCTACAGCGCATGCGCACAAGTAGGGAATTATAAAAAACAATGTTATTATGCTTATGTACGAAAGCCAGTAATATTGTATGCTTACGCCAACTATTAGTGGGCTGGCTAAACTGCACATAGAAGGCGAATATGTAGCATTTAATTTTGGATTTACTATCGGCTTTTTCATGCATGGCACACATGGCGTATTAAGCACGATAAGCGCCATTAAAAGCAAACCAGAAATCATTACTGCAACAATCACTTTGAAAACATTAGGTCTTAGCAAATCTTTCATTATATAAAAATAAAGTTTTTCCATTAATATAAATTTAATCTTTTATTATGATCCATGCGCCCAGCACTATTAGCGCTGTGGGCCAGTATGTTTCAACTAGTTTGTACCAATCGTATCCAAAAACATTACTCAATAAAAAAAGAATGCCTGCTAAAATTAGAAGAGCCCCTAGCAGTATTCTGCCTTTACACATTTTCTTTTTCCTCCTTTCTTGAAATAAGTATTGCAATTCCTATGTATATTAATATGAATGGCCATGATTTATCCCAGCTAAGATAATTTGTGTTATGTAATAGCATTAAAAACCCCACAAGAATTATGAAGAAACCTATTATTGTTCTTGCTTTTTTATCTTTTCTTTCTCTTTTAGCATGTTCTTCTTTAGCCCATTCTTTTATTAAGGGTTCTGATTGTCCTTCTTCAGGAATTGCAAGCCAGCACACAATGTATACAAGAACCCCAAGACCGTTAAAAAAAGCGGCAATAATAAACAACACTCTTATTAATGTTGGGTCTATATTTAGATATTCGCCAATACCTCCGCATACTCCGCCAAGCACCTTGTTCTTTTTAGAGCGAAATAACTTTTTTGCAGTCACATTTTTTAATAAGATGTTTCCAAATTTAAAACATATAGTAAGCTTTATAAATGGACTTTTAATTCCTTAATTTCTATGGTTAAAAGAACAGGCCCGACTAATGAGAATTTAAGATCTTTAATCAAAAAGATGAAAAAGTCAAGCAACTTTTGGAAAGCAATAGCCAAGGACTTAGAAAGGCCCCGCAGAATCAGGCGTCAAGTCAATTTGTCTAGAATTAATAGGTGCACAAAAAAAGGCGAGACCATAATAGTTCCAGGCAAAGTGCTTTCCTCAGGCGAGTTAAAACACAATTTAAAAATCATTGCTCTAGATGCCAGCGAGGCTGCTAAGCAAAAAATAAAGGCTTCTGGAAGCGAACTAATTAACATTAAAGACTTTTTTGAGTCCAACAAACCGACAAAAGGGGTGAAAATCATTGGTTAAAGTTATAGACGCTGCAGATTCTATTGCAGGACGGCTTGCCACTAAAGTTGCTAAAATGGCACTTGAAGGCGAAACAGTAGTAGTAGTCAATGCTGAGAAAGCAATAATAACAGGCAATCCAAAATCAATTTTAAAAGCATACTTAGGAAGGATTCACAGAGGCCATCCATTTAAAGGCCCTTATACTCCTCGAAAGCCTGACAGAATCCTCCGCCGCATGATTAGAGGCATGCTTCCTTACAAAAAAGCTCACGGAACTAAAGCTTTTAAGAGGGTAAAGGTCTTTATTGGCACGCCAAGCGAATACGAAGGCAAGGCTTCAAAAATTAAGGAAGCTTCAATGGAAAGCCGCAACATATTAAAATACATGACTATTGAACAGTTAAGCAAGCTTATTGGAGGTGTCAAGTAATGCCAAGAACAAAACAACCAAAACCCAAAGAAAAAATAGTTCATGTTTCTGGCAAAAGGAAGCGCGCCATTGCAAGAGCTACTCTAAAAAAAGGCGCTGGCATTATAAAAATCAATTCAATCCCTTTAGACATTTACGGCAACGAATTCATTCGCATGAGGCTTAACGAGCCGTTAATGCTTGCAGGAGACCTTGCGTCTCAAGTCAACATAAAAGTGAACGTCTGCGGAGGCGGCTTTCAAAGCCAAGCAGAGGCTGCAAGACTTGCAATTGCTAAAGGTCTTGTTGAATTCTTCAAAGATGCAGAGTTAAAGAAAAAATATCTTGCATACGACAGACACTTGCTTATAGCTGACGACAGGCAGACAGAGCCTCAAAAACCTTGCAGGAGCAGCGCCCGCAGAGGCAAGCAGACAAGCAAAAGGTAGTCATGCATAAGTAACTACTGTGTTAGCGACCATGTCTCCAAGTCTTTGCTGTTCTTCTGAACGCATTATTAGTATTATTGAAAGTATGTATAACGTAGCAGCCTCTATTATGCGTATGAGATTTCTTATCATTGACTCATAAAATCCTATATATGACCCATCGTTTCTTACTACCCTTATTTTCATTATTTTTTTGCCATATGTCTGTCCATTGTAGCGGCCTTCATAAAACAAAAAATACAAAGGGTGCAAAACTATAGGAACTAATGTTAATGGCACAATAAATGCAAAAAGCACAGTCATAAAATCTTTTCCTATTGACTGATAAATGACAAGCACAAACCCCACAACAACAAACAAAGAAAGACCCAAAATTATAAGGGAGTCGATTATAAACGCAATAATTCTGCGCTGAAGAAGACTTGTATCCTTTTTTGCTTTTATTTTTTCCTTAGCTTTTGCCTGCTTCTGGTACTCTTTTGGAATGTATGTGCATATTGTGCATTGCTCTGAATTATATACTATATTTCCGCAAGCAGGACAAGTCCATGACTGTGGATATGCCATTATATTTTTTAAGAAACCCTTTGCTTTTAATTATTTTGCAATTGCGCGCATACATAAGGTTTCTCAGCATATTCTTTGCATACTAAATTCAACACAGATCTTGTGTCAATTTCTCCATTCACTACATATTTGTCATTTATTATTAGCGCCGGGACCCTTGTTATGTAATTCTTGTACTTATTAATGGTTTCATTAACATATTCCAAGTCGCTTCTTTCGACATTTATGTACTCAATATTTGTTCTATTTATAAGCAGAGCTTCCAAGTCATTTATCGTGAATGTCTTAGTCCTCAGACTTGAAAGGCTTCTTGGAGAATAAAAGAACTTAATATTCACTGTGTCGTTTTTCATTGAGCTATTAAGCCCTGTTTCATTAAATGTATTGTTCATCATAGGGTTGCCAAATAAATACAATACAAGACCCAAATGCTCAGGATATTTCGAATACAAGATATTTATTGCAGACTGCATGCTTTCTGTAAGAATAGACTTTGTTGCCTGGGATGTTGCCTGCACATACAAGAGAACAGCAAGAACCATTATAAGCACTATAGAAAGTGTACGCCAAGGATTTTTTGCAATGCTTGTCAAATCAATTACAATTTCTTTTTCATCTTCTTTTTTCTTTGCAGGCGCTTTTTTTACAACCTTTTTTCTTCTTTTATTTGGCATACACTATTTTATCCTTTATTCTTTTAAAAATATTTCATAAGTTTTTTGCATCGCATTCTTAAGGCGACATCTGTTGTTTTTATTGTTCTTGCAATTTCTCTTTGAGTTATTTTTATGTCTTTAGCCTTTAGCTTCATGTAAATTATTGCTCCTGCAGTTATGTTTATATTAGATCCGCACGAATTGTAACCATTTTTTATAATATTTATATAACATTCTAAACATTTCTTTTCAAATTCAGCGTCCAATCCTAAGGCATTGCAATATTTTGCAAATTTCTGCGACATTTCTTTTATATGATCTACCTGAGCAGTTTCACATTTTATATTAAAAAGACCTGCTTCATGCATTCTTTTGCGTATGTATTTTATTTTAATTTTATTTTTCTTACAGTAATTATTTACTTCTGTTTTTAAATTAGAGATTTCTTGATTATAACCTACTAAATACATGCACCCTAATAGAGCTGTTCTTAAATCGTGAATCCTGATTTTTTTCTTTTTTAGCATAATATATGTATGCAGTATTTCGTTTTCAAGCGATTTTGTGATTTCGCACCCTTGACTGTATAATTCGGTTGCCAGTATTTTAAGTTCCCTGGCTGCTTTGTCTATAGACCTTTCTTTACTTGACAAAGCGCCATGTATTTTTAAATGTCTTTTTAAATCAGAAGAAAACCCAGGATTAAAAGTTGTTCTTGGCCCTGTAAGATTTTTAACTTCACTACTTTTTCTTTTTAGAATTTCATCATAATTGTACATTTTTGGCAATTCTTGCTTAAGACATTTCTCTTCAAAAACCAATCCGCATTTGCTGCACTTATAATTGCTGTCATAAATGTGATCAAATATTATTTCTTCGCACCCGCATTCTGGGCACTTTTCTGGCACACCGTCTATTATATCCTCCAATCCGCTCATCAAAATTTCATTGATGCTATTGCTATTTATTATTTTCGATTCATTCTTTTTTCATAGCATTCTCTGCAGTACACAGGCCTGCCTTCCCTTGGCTTAAACGGCACTTCGCAGTCTTTTTTGCAGTCACTGCACTTTGCTGGATACATCTTCACTGTTTCACCTCCATTTGCTTGCGATTTTAAAAGAAATCCCTTAAAATCTATGCTTGTAAATACTTTTCATTATATAAATCTTCTTAAAAAGCAATCAAAAAAGTTTTTATTTTCTCTTAGCGCGTATTTCTGCACCGCAAAATCCACAATAATTCCACGATTTTGGAAGCAAAGAATAGCACCTAAAACAAGGAACTATGTTATTTTTGTAATTCATAATATAGGTTAATAAAGTCTGTGGATTATCATATCTACTCATAGTTTCGATCTCACTCTGATTATTAACAGCAAAACCCAAATATTTTTTAACAGTGTCCTTTATTTCATCATAAAAAGGATTGCTTACTTTCTCATTTAGCGCTGTTTTAATAAAGTCACTTAATTTTTCAGGCAATTCTTTGCAAAGTTCATCTAAATCCATGACAATATTTTTCCAAAAAGTAATTTATTAATCTTGTTATTATTTTTATTATTAAAAAAAGCAAACTTTATAAATGAATTTTTTAATCTCGAACAGCCATGGACAATTATGTACACAGCTCTGAATTTGAAAATCAAGAAATTAAGGAAATCATATCTAAATTCCCTGAAATACCTAATGATTATTTTATTAAAAAATACAATAACAAAGGATTAAATGAAAAATACAAAATAAAATGCAACAATAAAAAATACATTCTTTATAAAATTTCTAGAGACAGGGCCATACGAACAAAATATGTTGAAGAAGCATATAACACAATAAAGCCAAAAAACATAATAAATGCGTCAGAACTTTTCAAAACTCTTGACCAAAAACTTTTTTATGAAACTGAAGACGGATTTTTCGGACTAAAAGAATATACTGGAAAAACCCTTGCTCACTTATGGGAGAAATTCATAGAGTATGAAAAAAAAGGAGACCCAAAATATCTGTCTGAAACAAGAGCCCTAAAAAGAAAATTAGAATCTGAACTTAATGGAATTATTCTATCTGACTTTGATGTTTTTGTCCGCTGGTACATGAATTTAGATGATATGCTTGTAGATGAAGTAAACAGAGAACACGGTTATAGTCTTAGTCACTCTGAAATATACGCTGAAATCGGCATCCAATTAGCAAAGCTGTTCTTAGAAACAAGAACAGAAGTGCCAGTTCGTTCTAAAAAAGACGTTAAAAAAACATTTAATAATTATCTAAATGACTTAGCAAAATATTGCAGAAAAGTAGGGTATTCAAAAAAAGTCTTAAAAAAAGCAACCAATTCCTTAACAAAACACCTTTTAGAACTAAGTAAAAATTATGTTTCTCTTTGTTACGTAGATATCAAAAAAGAAAACATTGCAATAGAAAGTTACGTTAATGAGCAAGGCAAAAGAATAGGAAGAATTAAATTCATTGACTATGATTCATTTAGAAGATGCAACAGCGTTACTGATTTATGCATAGCATCTCATTTCCCTTCTTCTTCAAAGGAAAATATTCCTTACACGTATTCTCATCTTTCAGAAGAGGTTCCTGATTTTTATCTTTATTACCTCGAAGAAAAAACATACCAGTTGCCTCTAGATGAGTCTTTTTGGTTTGATTATTATTTTCGTCGGCTTAAAGATGTGGTTGAAGATTATAGAAATTTTTGGTTATTAATCACAAGAAACGAGATTGAAAAAATTTTGAGAGAAGGAAGGGAAGGAAAAAAAGCAACATTAGAGGATGTAATCATGCCACTATATATGGAATTATATTCAAATTATCATTTAAGTCAATATCTTTACGGCGACAATATCAAAAAGGCATGGTTGTTTAATGACAAAGAAAAACACAAAAATTTGTTAGGAAACCTAAGAATTTACAGAACGCCTGATGACGTTCTTTACATTTATAAGCGTCAATTATTTAGGTCTGAATTCAAGTTCGGATTTACTAGAAAAATGCTTGAAAATTTGTCATTTAAGCCAATTTTAAATCTTGTTAAAATTGAAAACGCGCAAAGATTTAAAGAACACATGTATAATAGTTCTCACAGACCAGAGTTAATCAGATGTATAAAGCATTCTTTTAGTAACCTTGAAAATCCAATAATCAAAGAATTCAACAAATTTGAAAAAGCACGCTTAAAAGACACTAAAAAGATTTTAAAACAAGTGTTGCCAGAAATTTTAAAAATCAAGCCACTAAAGAAAAAAGAACTGCCAAATCCTGAAGAATACAAGACTTTAAAGCAGGATGTTAAAAATTTCAAGAAAGTTGTAAAAGCATTAAAAAAGCACAGAGTTAAACACAAAGTAGGCGAAGTGCTCGAACTCCCACAGTATGAATGCATTCCAGAATTTGGATTAAAAGAGAATTACATACGCATTTTATTTGATGAAAATCTTATTCACGATCTAGAAAACATACTTTTTAGCAAATACCAATTTGAAGACCCTAATGTGATGCATTTTAAAAGAATTTCTTTAGAAGATATGGAAAAAAAATTAGAGAAATATATAGCGCATGGATTGCTTAAAAAACGAGATATTAAAAAAGCACATAAATATCTAAAAAAATTAAAATCAAACGAAATAGAGGCTCTCCACGTTAATCTTAATAAGCTCTCTTGTTATCAATACCAGTGATCTGTATGCTCTGTCTAAATCATAATGCCTAACTCCATTAACGAATGTATCTTTTTTTAATTTAAGGACATCATCCATTATTCTAAGAACTTTATCTAAATTGTCTTTATATGTAACCATTCTTTGAAGTAGTTCAATGACCTTTTTAAAGTATTCATGAAAACTATTATTTTCACATTCAAAAAGAAAAGTACGCGCAATGACTCCTAATGAATCTGCAACTATGATCCAATTAGGCGACTCTCTGTCCACATTTATTAGCCTTTTTGTTGTGAATCTTAAAAATTGGACTTGGCCCTCATGCATTTTTATTAATTCTTTATCGCCAAGCAGGACAGCCCTTCCCAAATTAATTGTTGAATTAAATAATGTCTTTACTGCTTCTTCGAGACTTGTTCTTTGGACAAAAACAGAGACTTTTATGCAATCCTCACTAACCTCAACCATGTTTAAAGAATAGTGCTTAAAAAGCGTTTTTTTAATTGTTTTTATTTGTTCGTTATTTAATTTATTTAGTAAGTGAATTGTTATTTCAGAAGCTCCGCTTTCAAAAGCGCCAATAACTAAGTGAATTAATCCTTCTGGGTTAGTTTCACTAACTTTTAATTCAAGCTTTTTTTCAATTTGTTTTTCTGTGTTTAGGATAAGTTGCGAGTCTTTAATTACGCATTCTAATTCTTCACCTTTTTTTATTTTATTTTCATTTACCCACTTAATTGGCAGACTAATAAAATATAATTTGCCTGATTTTTGAACTTTCCTAATCATAGTAGGTGTTAAGATTATTAATAATAATATTTAAATCTTTTGTTTTTTGATGAAAAAAGTGGTGATTAAAATGAATTACGATTTTAAAGATAGGATATTATTAATACCAAAAAGCAAGGAAGACTATGAAAAGACAGTTCAGTTCTTGCAAAGCAAGAATCCTGTAAAGGAAGAATGCGTGGGCTGGACTTATTACGCTGTCTTTGAAAAAGATAAGAAGAGAATAACATACTTGGTTCCAAACTTGTATTTCAAGCTTTATGAGAATGGTTACAATGGAAATCCAAAGATTCCCTGCAGAATTAGAATAGAGCTTGGAAACAATATTGAAAAAATCTTAGAAGAGGAGCTTGGAGGTGTTTAAACATGGTTAATAACATATATGATATGTTAAAAAAAGAATACAAGTATCTTAGCAATATTGTAGAGAACATAAAGGATTACATTGATAGAAAAGAATATTCAAAACTAAATAATGAATTTACCCACAAAATATATTTTTCAGTAAACTTTGTAATGCATTTAGCAGGGCAAGTCAATGAAAGAATAAAGAACAACACTCTTTTAGACGAATTAGGCGCGTCTCCTGAAAAGTGCGAAAGTTTAATCTCAAATCTTGAGGATAAAATACACGAAATTGGGAGGTATGCAACAGAATTAAAATGGTCAGAATTTCCAGAATATTTTAAGTGACTATTTTGCTTTTAAATTCTTTTATTATTTTTTCATAACCTTCTTTTTGCACTATGTCCCATGCGCGCGCGTAAATACTCTCTAATGTATTTGCTCTTGCAACATCTCTTTTTAATCTGGATTCGTCATAGAATTTATAATATATATGTGACAATATTGCATTTAAAACTATATGTACTCTAACCCTAAAACTTTCATTTGGATATTTATTTTCAATGTGTTCCCATGCTTTTTCTGCTTCATTTTGTATAAACAATTGATGTATTAGCTCATGAATCAACACGTCGTTAAACAAAGTTTTGTCTTTATAGGGGTGCATTGTCAAAGGGTCTGAAAACGGAATACATTTTCCAACAATATAGCAGACTATTACGGGTTCTTGCCATTTAAGACCAGAAACTTCGCTTAATTCTTTTAGTATTTCTTGTTCTTTTTGACACCATATTTTTTTGAAGTCCTCTATGTAACCTTCAATTTCTTCGGGTTTGTACCAACTGCACTCCCACTTTTTGAGTGCGTAATATTCTTTCCAATGTTCATCATATATTAATGAATATTTAAACACAATTTTTGGTATCATAAAGCCCCGGGTGAGATTCGAACTCACGACCTGCTGGTTACAAGCCAGCCGCTCTAACCAACTGAGCTACCGAGGCTTATTAAAGAATAAATATTAAATTCTTTTTTAAAGATTGCTGTAAATTAGCTAAATAATGTTGAGAAGACTGTCCACGCGCCTTTTATTAGTATTATAAAAGCAAACAAATATGCAATGCTGTATGCAATTCCATAATTAAGAAATAACAATCCTATGGCGCCTGTTACTAAGTCAAGCAAGCCAAGAACAAATATTGGCAGACAGGTGCGTCCTGTAAAAGTGCTCCAAAGACCTTTAAGCAAGAGCAAAGAAAGCAGAATTGCAGTAAATTGTCTAAAAACATCATAATTATAAGAGACCATGCTTACAAGACCTGTTATTGCATCCAGCAGGCCAAGGTAAAAGATCATAGTTTTTAGCACTATTGCTTCCTTTTTAAATGCACTGCTAAAATGTGCGCGCAGTACTTGCCAGTATTTATTGTCCTCGTCGTGTACCACTTGCAGTCGCAGGTCCAGTCAAGTGGCGGTTCTTTTTCGCTTTTGTAAATAACAACGTGTTCAGTGCCCTTAAATGGGTCCCGCACAGCGTATGCTACATGCTTTTCAGTTTCATAAAGTTTGTCAACTGTAAGCGTGTGTGCCCTTTCAATGCTTGTTTTGTTAAAGTTTTTTTCATTGATTTCAGAGTATTTAAGGAAGCGCGGGTTCATACACGCGTTAAGCCTCCTCTTCAGGCTTTAGTACTTCAGGCTCAGCGCCGCCGTGCCAAGTCACTCTTGGCTGTATTTGAATAGGATATATTCTTTCAAGCTTGTCATCAAGCACAATTGCGCATCCCCTGATTTTTGGAAGCGAGTCTATGTACTTTTGGATATCTCCAGCAAGATATGTTTGCATGACTTGATTCAATGCTGCAATGTCTATGCGCGCTGTCAAGCGGTGGCTTAAAACTATGTCTGACTGCGTGATAACGTCTGTGTGGACTTTGCCTGGCTGTTGCGTTGCAAGCACTAAAGATATCCCTGGCTGTCTGCCTTCTCTGATGACTTGGATTAAAGGGCCTGATGCAAGTGTTTCGCCTTCTCTTGGCAAAAATTCATGGGCTTCGTCAATAAATATCCATACTTGGGGAATGTTTGTAACTTTCTCGCGTTCTTTGTACATTTCTTCAAGCGCTCTGTATCCTTTTTGTATTAGTGCCAGCTCTTCAATTTTGCGCGCAACCATCCGCTCTTCTAGAATTTTTTTGCTGATTAATCCAATAACTAGCGCTCTTATGCTAAAGCCACCCATCATGTGCGCATATCCCGATATGTCTATAATGCTTGTTTTGCCTCTTTTAAGCAACTCAACTGTTTTTGAGCCTTCTTTTGTAAACAAGCCCCAAGTTTTTACGCTAGAGAACAAGTTGATTACTGCTTCTTTAGCGGTCTTGTCTGCTTTTTCGTCAGCTTCAACTTCAGCAATTATATCATCAATGCCATAAGGCGCGCCAGATTCCATTAGCCTGCCTATAACTCTTGTAATTAAAATTCCAAGCAAGCCCGTTACTTCAACGTTAAACAACATACACCACTCTATGCTTGAGATCTCATTGCACGCAATACTAAATGACTCATCAACCGGGATGCCTGCTTCTTTGAATTTTTCATATAACCCTTGTGGCACGTATATTATGACCTTGTCTTCAAGACCTTTTGGCTCCATTTTCCATTTTGCTAAAAGTTCTTCACCCCTGTAGTTTGGATATTTCATAGTCCAGTAAATGCCCATTGTGTCAAATATTAATGCAGCCATATTGTATGCTACTTCTTCTGGCATTTGCACCATGGCTTCTGCAATTACGCCTATACTATATGACTTTCCAGATCCGCGCTTGCCGCATACGAGTATTAAGTGCGGTCTTGCAACATCCAACAATATTCTATTTGCAAGGCTTATTGTTTTGCCCATTGTTATGTACTGCTTGCCTATTTTTATTGCGCCTCTGGAGCCATACTTCTTTAAGTCATCTTCAGTTCTTCCAAGTATTATGTCATGAACCATTACAATGATATTAAAATGCATGGATGTATAAAAAGATTTATAAAGAGGTGTTTTAAAACCTTTTTATGGGCACATTTACAGATGATATTGAATACAAATACTTGTTTAAAACAGTTGGGCATCCTGTTAATTTGAGGCTTTATGAAGATATTAAATCAATTTTAGATGCTGAAAAGTGCGGACCTGCAGGACGCATCCCTTCTTCAAACAGAATAGGTGTTGATTTTTATACAGCAAATATTGCGTGTGAAGACAAGCAGAAAAATATAAAGAGTTGTTTAAAGATACTTATAAAGGTGCATTTATAGGATTTGCAGTTGATGACACAGACAGTAATTTGTCTTCTCAAATACTTAGTGACTTCAAAGAAGCGGGGTGCGAATATACAAAATCAATCAAAAATCCTTCCAAATTATTAGATGAATTAAAAATTGCAGGCGAATATTTAATGGATTAATCAAGGTGCATTCGGGTTAAGTGACTTTAATTGTGTTTTTATTTTCTCAGCTTCTTACTTTTATTATGTAATAAATCTAAAAAATAAAAATTGCAGGAGGTGATGTCCAAATGGACATCCAATTGTTTTTAACTAGTTAT
>JAFCFT010000011.1 GCA_017608505.1 Candidatus Parvarchaeota archaeon
ACTTTCTTTCCTTTGCTTTTAAGAGCGCTTGCAGTGTAAATCCTCTCCTTCAATTTCATGAAGATAAAATAGTAATAAGTATTTTTTAAATATTTAGTCTTTTTAAAAAGACAAAAATTTATAAATAATGGTCTTATATATAAGACTAATGAATAAGCTGGACGCATTTAAATATATAATAAAAGAATTTAATGAATTTAAATTCCCAAAAATAATTTCAAGGGAACTTAAAATACCAGAAACTAAAAAGATAATAGCATTAATTGGAGTTAGACGCTCTGGCAAAACATTTTATTTTTATCAGTTAATTAATGCCCTTTTAAAAAAAGGGGTACAAAAAAATAGGATATTATATGTTAATTTTGAAGACGACAGAATTCTGCCATTGAAAATAAATGAACTAAATTATTTGTTGGAAGCATATTATGAATTATACCCTGAAAATAAAGACAAAGAAAAATATTTCTTTTTTGACGAGATTCATAACGTTGAGGGATGGGAGCTTTTTGTAAGAAGATTATACGATAAAGAAAATGTGAGAATATATGTAACTGGCTCTAGCTCTAAATTATTAAGCAAAGAAATTGCAACTTGTTTAAGGGGAAGACATCTTGCATATTATTTATTTCCGCTTAGTTTCAAAGAGTTTCTGAAGTTTAAAAACGTTATTTTAGAAAAAAATTATGAATACTCGCATACAAGATACAAAATTAAGCAATTGCTAAATGAGTACTTAAATTATGGGGGGTTTCCAGAAGTTGTATATTCTGAAAAATTAAAACAAGACGTATTATTAAATTACTATGAAATGCTTATTTACAGAGATTTAATTGAAAGATATTCAATAAGAAATATTGTGCTGTTAAAACAACTGAGTAAATTTTTGATAACAAACATATCTTCTATATTCAGCATAAATGCATATTATAAACTTCTTAAAAAAGAGATTAAAATTAGCAAAGAAACCATAATAGAATACTTATCATATTTAACAGATATGAATTTAGTGCATTTTGTAAAGCTTTTTGACTATTCTTTAAGGGTTCAGCAAGTGAATCCCAAAAAAGTCTATTGTATAGATAATGGTCTTAGAAATGCGGTCGCTTTTAGGTTTTCAGAAGACGCAGGAAAGTTGGCAGAAAACATAGTATTTATTGAATTAATGCGAAGAGGTTATGAGGTTTATTATTGGAAAAATAAAAGAGAAGTAGATTTTGTAGTAAAAGAAGGACATAAAATAACAGCAATAAATGTATGTTACTCTAACACAATAAATGAAAGAGAAATTGAAGGGCTTTATGAATTTAATGAAATGCACAAATCAAGGATAAAGGAACTCTTGATATTAACTAAAGACATTGAAAAAGAAGAGGGCATAGTAAAATATGTGCCTTTATGGAAATGGCTTCTAAAGAATCCACAAAATATTTAAGAAAGAGATTCTAAAAAACAAGTTATGGACAAAGAATTAAGCGCAAATATTGAAAGATTGATTAACAAGTTAGACGGCAAAGATTATGCAATATTCATTAATCCAAAAGAGCCGGAAGAATTTTATGTATTTAACTCAAAGTGCGAGTTCAGCAACAAGCCATTCGCACTGCCTGACGAATTCACACAATACTTTGTAAAGCCACGCGAGATATTTTATTTAAAATACGAATTAGGCAAGGACGAGGCAAATAAAATATTAAAAAGGGCTTTAAGCAAAACAATAGAAGGGGAAACGCGGAACGGGATTGTGTTGCTTTACTCAGAAATAATGATTAATGAATTAAAAGAAAGAATTGAAAAAGACACATTAAATCCTTTTCATTGGCTTTAAGCCAAGCAGATGCAAGACTTTGCCCATCACATTCAAATACGCTTTGATTATTTTCAGGCGCGAGCCCTCGTATTCGCTTCCAATCACAGGGCACTCTTCATAAAATTTGTTGAACAGGAAAGCAAGTCTGTAAGCATAGTGGGCAATTACTGAAGGGTCAAGTTTTTCGTAGGCTTCTTTAAAAACACTTTGAAACTCATTCATTTTCTTTATTAGCTCGTATTCTACAGGCCTTTCAATAATTATTTTCTGGCGCATAGGACTTTTTATTTTTTGTAAAATTTTCCTTGCACGGACATAAGAGTATTGGATGTATAACCCTGTGTCGCCTTCAAATGAAAGCCAATCTCTGTAATCAAATAATATTTTTTTGCTAAGGCTTTGACTAAGCATCCCATATTTAATTGCGCTAATTGTTATTTTGTGGGCTATTTTTTCCCTTGTTTTAATTGAAACCTCTGGATTGCGCTTTTGCATTTCAATCTTTGCCAAGTCAAGCATCTTTTCGTATAAATCCGTGAATAAAACCACTTCTCCAGTGCGCGAGGACATTTTTCCGCTTTTTAAGTCAACTAATTCGTATGCGACATGGATGCTGTTTTTAGCCCATTCTTTCCAGCCTGCAAGTTCAAAAATTTTAAACAACTGCTTAAAGTAAAATTGCTGCTCAACTCCTACAACATGTATTATTTTTGTAACTTTGAATTTATTAAATTCTAATTTTACAAGCCCCAAGTCTTTTGCAGGATATAGAGGCAGCCCTTCTTTGCTTACAACAACAAGGATGCCTAAATTATGTTTTGTTAAGTCAGCAATTATTGCGCCGTCAGACTCTTTAAGCACGCCTTTTTTCAACAGCTGTCTGGCAATTTTTAAACCGTCTTTTTCAACATGGCTTTCCCAAAGAAAGGCATTCATTTTTATATTAAGAAGTTTTAACACCTTTTTTATGTGATTAATGCTCCACTCCCTAGTGCGCTCCCATATTGGCATTAATGACACGTCTCTTTCATAAAGCCTCTTGTTGATTTTTTCAACTTGCTTTTTTAAGAACTCATTATTGATTTTCTTGCTTGCAAGAGCATAAACAGCGCCAAGCCACTCTCCTTTGTCCCCTTCAGGCTTTAATCCAAGATTCATATATCCCCACAAGCACTTGGCAACGTGAGGGCCAATGTCTCCTCCATAAGTGGCTCTTATGACATTTATGCCAGCTTCTTCAAGAATCCTTGAAATCGCCTCGCCAATTACTGCATTGCGCGTATGCCCAATATGAACGCCTTTATGGGTATTTGGATGGAAAAACTCAACCAGCACGCGCTTAGGTTTTTCTTTTTTTATTAATTTGTTTTTTAACAATTCATTAATTATCTTGTTAGAAATTGCATCTCTGTCAAAATAAAAATTAATGTAAGGCCCTGCAGAAGTCACGCCTGAAAAGCAAGTCCCTTCAATTTTTAACTTTTTTACGATTTCGCTTGCAATGTCTGCAGGGTTTTTCTTTTTCTTTTTTGCAAGAACAAACGCAATAGTTGAAGAGACGTCCCCTAATTTTGAATCCTTTGGAATCTCAATAAAATAATCCTTTTGCTTTGGCAGGGCTTTTTTCAAGACCTTGATTGCTTCTTTTTTAAAATCCATTGACAATAATTTAAGAGCAACCACTATTTATAAATTAGCTTTCTTTAATACTATTTACTAGAGACACCAACAAAAGCGAAAAGTATTTAAATAAGTTCTAATTTTATGTTGGTATTGGAGGCAAACAAATATATGGACGTGCTTCGCGAGTTCAAGGAAATGAGCAAAATGATGGAAGAACTAGCTAATGCTATGTTCATTGATCCATTTAATCATGACTTTTTTGAAGTGTTTACAAGAAAAAGACTTGAATTAATAAGAGCCATAATGAATAATGAGCCAAACAGCATTAGGGACTTGGCAAAACTTGTCCAAAGAAACATAAAGAATGTCTTTGAAGATTTGCAAATCCTTAATGATTACAAAATAATCAGCTTTGTTGAACAAGGCAGGCGTAAAAAACCTGTTGTCAGAAAAAAGACAATTATTTTAAGTTTTAAAACTATGAGGTGATATCAATGGGAGAAGTCAAATTAAAAGTTGCTGAAGCATACCAAAAAGACCTTGGCAAAGGCATTATTAGAATAGACTCTAAGACAATGAAAGAGCTTGGAGTAAATGAGGGAGACTATGTTGAAATAATTGGAAAAAGAGAAACAGTTGCAATGGTTGACAGAGCCTTGCCAGCAGACATAGGTCTTAGATTAATAAGAATGGACGGCTATTTAAGGCGTTCAGCAGGAGTTGGTGTTGGCGAAGTAGTAACTTTAAGAAAAGCTGATGTTAAAAGCGCAACACATGTTATTCTTGCCCCAGCGCAGGAGGGCGTAAGAATCCAAATAGACCCAGAAGGCGTAAGGAACAGCCTGCTTGGAAGAGCTGTAATGCAAGGAGACATAATAACACTTGGAGGAGTTAAAAGGCGCAGAAATATAATGAGTTCTGGCTCGCCGTTTGACGACATATTCAGCGACTTATTTGACATGTCTAACATGTTCTCAGGGTTCATGAGGGAATTAAAATTAGTGGTTGTTAAGACAAAACCAAAAGGCCCTGTTGTAATTAGCGAGAAAACTCGAATAGAAATCAGCCCAGAAGCTGCAAAGCACGTTGAAAGGATTCCTGACATAACTTACGAAGACATAGGCGGCCTTGATGAGGAAATAAGGAAAGTCCGTGAAATGGTGGAACTTCCATTAAGAAACCCTGAAATTTTCAAGCAACTTGGAATAGAGCCGCCTAAAGGAGTGCTTTTATACGGGCCTCCTGGATGCGGAAAGACTCTGCTTGCAAAAGCAGTTGCAAATGAGAGCGAGGCAAACTTCATAAGCCTTGTCGGAAGCGAGGTTATGTGCGTCAGTGGTGACACCTTAATACTCACAAATCCTAGCGGTTATAAAAGAGCTGAAGAATTATTTAAAAAAGTTAAGTCAAGAAAGGTTTTAAACAATCCTGTAACCGTGGAGGTTAAGGATAAATTAATGACTTACGCATTAGACAAGGAGGGAAAATTAGTTCCTGCAAGGATTACTCATATTACAAAGCTTAAAGCTGAAAGTGTTGAGTTTAAATTAAGTGATGGTGAAACAATTATTACATCTAATAATCAACCATTCCTTACAATGAATTCTAAAGGAGTGCTTGTTTGGAAGAGAGCGAGTGAATTAAGGGAAGGGGAGTGGGTTGCTAAAGCTGGAAGAATTAATGCAGAATTTAATTCGCAAAAATTGGTTAAGCCAGTATTATCAAAGTCAGTAAAGCCAATTAAAGTGCCTGAAAAGACTAGCCCTGAATTATTAGAGTTTCTTGGATTGATGATTAGTGACGGCAACATTAGTAAGGACTTAATGAAAGTAACTTTTTGTAACACTAGTAACGAGTTGCGCGAAAGGTTTAAGCAATTAGTTAAAAAATTATTTAATATTCCTGAAGAAAGAGTGTGGGGGGATAAGGAAAGGTTAATGATTAATAGTAAGCAATTAAGTGAATTCTTAACCCAGAGTTGTGAATTAATTAGTGGTAAGAAGACTGGTTTAAGGATTCCAAGTTTTGTTTTTAAGTGCAGTGAAGAGGAAGTAAGCGCCTTTATTAAAGGATGTTTTGCAGGCGATGGAACAATTAGCAAAGGAGTTAATGATTATCCTTTAATAAGATATTATTGCAGTGAGAAATTGTTTTTGCAAGAATTACAAGCTCTTCTTCAATTAAGGCTTGGAATCAAGTCAAGAATTAGTGAATGGAAAACTCCTAAATCACTAATGTACGCGTTGACAATTAATGGGTATGATGGCAGGGAATTATTTGCTAAAAGGATTGGAGCCTTAACCAGGAAGAAAAATGAAATGCTTGCTTCATTGAATAATTATTCACTAAGGAGAAGTTCACAACTCCTTCCTTCACTTAAAGAATTATTTTTAGAGATTAAGCATAAATTAGGAGTAAAGTATGAAGAAATTAAGAGTTATCAAAGGTACTTTTATGGAGAGAAGAATTTGACAAAAAAGGTTTTGAAAAGAATTTATGATAAATTAAGTGCTCATGGAGGTCATGAATTGCTTGAGAGAATTAAAGGAATAATTAATAATGATTTAGAATGGGTTAAAATTAAGAGTAAAAAAAATGTTGGAGTAAAAACTCTTTACGATTTCAGTGTTGAAGAGCATGAAAATTTTGTTGGAGGACCATTACTTATTCTTCATAACTCAAAATGGGTTGGAGAAGCTGAGAAAAGAATCCGCGACATCTTTGAGCAGGCTGAAAAGCAAGCTCCAACAATTGTGTTCATAGATGAAATTGATTCAATAGCGCCAAAGCGCGAAGAGGTAACTGGAGAAGTTGAGCGCAGAGTGGTCGCGCAATTGCTGGCAAGCATGGACGGCCTAAAATCAAGAGGAAGAGTCATAGTCATCGGCGCTACAAACAGGCCAAATGCCATAGACCCTGCACTAAGAAGGCCTGGAAGATTTGACAGAGAAATTGAAATAGGCGTGCCAGACACTCCTGGAAGAGAAAAGATATTAAAAATCCACACAAGGAACATGCCTCTTGCAAAAGATGTTGACATAAAGCAACTTGCCCAAATAACTCATGGATTTGTAGGCGCTGACTTAGAAGCTTTATGCAAAGAGGCTGCAATGAACGTCTTAAGAAGGGTTATGCCTGAAATAAAATTAAAAGAAGGGGAAAGAGTTTCTCCTGAAGACTTAAAAAAATTGATAGTCACAAACGAAGACTTTAAGGAGGCGTTAAAACTTGTTAGGCCTTCTGTAATGAGAGAAGTCCTAATAGAAGTCCCTAATGTCAAGTATTCTGACATAGGAGGCTTAGAAAACGTTAAAAAACAACTAAGAGAAATGATAGAATGGCCGCTAGAGCATCCTCAAAGCTTTAAAAGAATGGGAATCAGACCTCCTAAAGGGCTGTTGCTTATAGGGCCTCCTGGATGCGGAAAGACTCTGCTTGCAAAAGCAGTTGCAAATGAGAGCGAGGCAAACTTCATAAGCGTTAAAGGGCCAAGTCTTTTTTGCATTAGCGGGGACACCCCAATAATTACAGACTTTTGTGGGTTAGTTAATATAAAAGAATTGTACAACAATATTGACGGAGTGATAGAATACTCGAGCCCAAAACTTCAAGTTAAAAAACTAAAAAACAACTTTTATACAGCTGGCATAAACAAAAATGGCAAGATTGTTAAAACAAAAATTGAAAGAATTCATAAAATATTAATTCCTAATACCTACAAAATTCATTTAAGCAATAACAGCGAATTTAAAGTTTCAGAAAATCAACCATTTTTAACATTCAGGAATGGCAAAATTAAGTGGATTAAAGCTAGCGAATTAAATGTAGGTGACTTTGTTGCGTCGCCTGCAAAACTTCCATCATTTAAGAGAAAAATAATATTGCCGTTGCCAAAATATAAACATATAAGAATAATTTCTGAAAATGAAAATGAGTACATAGTAAGGATATTCAGCGCAAAACAAGAAACAAAACTTCCTAAGAAAATTAGCCCTGAACTTGCAGAATTTTTAGGATGGTTTGTTGCAGAAGGCTACTTATGCGAATCTAAGGGCACTGTTGCATTATGCAATCATAATGAGAGCAATAAAAAAAGATTTGCAGATTTGTTTAAAATATTTGTACCAAAATCAAGGATTAAAACCCTTAATGACAAAGTAGTTGTGTATTCAAGCCCATTAGTGCACTATTTAAAAAATTTGCTTGGTTTAAAGACAGGTCCAAAAGCAGGCAAAATAAAAGTGCCAAGCGTGATTTTTAAGTCAGATAAAGAATGCGTAATTAGTTTTTTAAAAGGAGCATACTTAGGCGATGGGCATATTGATAAAAATAAAATCGAGTATACAAGCAAAAGCAAAGATCTGTGCAAAGGAATAATATATCTTCTTAGAATGCTTGGTGTAAGGGCAAAATACTGGGTTAATGGAAAAGGTTATCATAACATAACAATATCTGGAAAAATGGAAATGAACAAATTTAATAAAATGTTATTTGGCAAAAAACCGCGTGCAATACATAGATATTATAATGCGCAATATACAATTCCAGATGTAGCAGATTTAATTAAAAAAGTAATTAAAGATTTAAATATGCGCTATAACAAGGAAATTCCAGAAGGTCTTGTAGAAGGCGTTGTTAACAAAAGAAAAAAATGCGGTTTGTTAAGGTTAAAAAGAATAATGAAATACATAGAAGCGCAGGCAGCAAAGAATGACTATGAAAGCGACGAATTAAAAACGCTAAGAATTGTAGCTAACGGAGACATGCTATGGAATAAAGTAATCTCAGTAAACAATACAAAGAAAAGCATGTGGATGTATGATATTGAAACCAAAAATTCAAGTTTTATAGGAGGAGATGTGCCTTTATTACTTCACAATTCTAAATGGGTTGGCGAGAGCGAGAAGGCAATAAGAGAAATCTTTAGAAAGGCAAGACAAGCAAGCCCTGCAATAATATTTTTTGATGAAATAGACAGCTTAGCTCCAAGAAGAAGCGGAGGCGAAACAAGCAAGGTCTATGAACAGGTAGTAAATCAACTGCTAACTGAAATGGATGGCTTAGAAGAGCTTAATGATGTCGTTATCATTGGCGCTACAAACAGGCCGGACATAATTGACCCGGGACTGCTTAGACCTGGCAGATTTGACAGAATAATAGTTGTGCCTCAGCCAGACAAGGAATCAAGACTTAAGATATTTGAAGTGCACACAAAAAATATGCCTCTTGCAAAAGATGTTGATTTAGCAAAGCTTGCTGAAGCAACAGAAGGATTTTCAGGAGCAGACATCCAAGCGCTTTGCAGAGAGGCTGCAATGAATGCGCTAAGGGAAAATCTTGAGGCAAAAGAAGTTTTAAAAAAGCATTTTGATGCAGCGCTAAAAACAATTAAGCCAAGCCTTAAAGACGAAGACACAAGAATTTACAAAAGATTTGCTGAAAGAGCCCAAAGCGCTGCTGCAATTAGCGAGGAGATAAACGCTTACATGGGATAAGAAATGGGTGAAAAGCAAGTAGACTTGTTCGAGTACATACTCTCAAACAAGCTTACTTGGGAAGGCCTAATAAGAGACATTGTCAGAGAAGAAGGAATGGACCCATGGGACATTGATGTTGGAAAGCTTGCGGCAAAATACTCAGAAAAAATAAAAGACATAATAGACATAGACTTTCGCGTCTCAGGCAAGTTCTTGCTTACTGCAGCAATTTTGCTAAAGATGAAAAGCGATTACTTGCTTACAGAATTAGAGAAAAATGAAGATGAAAACGAGGGGATTTTGCTTTCATTCATTTTTAAGGACATAGAATATCAACTGCGAGACGGAAAACAAGAATTAATTCCTCGAATTCCAATGATGAAAAAGCGAAGGGTGACTCTCCAAGAATTAATTGATGCTTTAAAAAAAGCAATGGAAGTAAATGAGCGGAGAATACGAAGGCAACAAGAAAACAAAAGAACAGTAAGACTAAACATTAAAAAGGTTGATTTGTCTGAAAAAATAATAGAAGTCTACACAAAAATAACTATGCTCTTTAAGAAAAAGAATAGTGAAATCGCTTTTAAAGAACTCTTGCCAAGCAATGACAGGTTTGACATTGTATGGACCTTCATGCCTTTATTATACTTAAGCAATGACGGAAAAGTGCTATTAAGACAGGAGGAGTTGTTTGGTGAAATCTACATTAAAAACCCAAATTGAGGCCCTCTTATTTGCAACGCAAGGCCTAACAATTAAGCAGCTGTGCGAAAAAACAGGCAAAGTTGAACGCGATGTGTTAAAAGCCTTAAAAGAGCTTGAAAAAGACTATAAAGAACGCGACTCTGCATTTATAATAACCTGCGATGCTGACGTATGGAAACTAACTGTAAAATCAAATCACGTGCCTTTAGTAAAAGACTTAATTCCAAGCGAGTTTCCAAAAAGCATTCTTGAGACCCTTGCAATAATTGCATATAA
Organism: Candidatus Parvarchaeota archaeon; assembly: GCA_017608505.1. Taxonomy (GTDB): domain Archaea; phylum Nanobdellota; class Nanobdellia; order WJKC01; family WJKC01; genus JAFCFT01. The sequence continues at coordinate 9,889 of JAFCFT010000011.1, forward strand.
AAATCCTGCCCTGCAGTCAGAAGTTATAAAAATCAGGGGAAACAAAGCATACGATCATATAAAAGAGCTAGAAAAGCTTGAGTTCATCCGCCTAAAGAAAAAAGGCAGAACAAATGAGATAACACTTGCAGACAAATTTTATGAGTACTTTCAAACAACGCCTGAGAAAGTTAAGGAAGAATTTGATGTCTAAATTATATTAAGATTGATTCATGGGCGCGTCCATGGGATTTGGAACAATAGCGTTGCTTCCCATATATAATGCATTTAGCAGTGCAGGACATGGCATTTATTTCACAAAGAAATCCATTAAAATATGTGAGTATGAACAAGAATTAAATAAAATTGAAACAAAATATTTATAAAGAGTTAAATACAAACAAAAGCATATGCACGCTGGAGAATATATTAAAATTGAGAATTTAAATTTAAAGACTCTTTATATTATCAAGGAAGACGACAAACTTAAAGGCTGTCAAAAGGATCTTGTTTATTTTTCAAAGCCAGCTCTTGGACTGATTTATGAGCCAATAATCGAATATTTTAATGAAAAAGAAAAAATTAGTATTGATGGCATAATACATAATGGGTATGTATATGATTATATAAGATTTGAAAAAGAATTTGAAGAAAATTACGTGCCTGTTGTGTTATCTAGGAGTGCATTTTTTGGTGAATTTAAAACTGTAGAACTATACAGAATATTTGGCATAAATGCTGTGGCAAGACTATATGCTAATCTTACAGCATCATATGAGGATTTTCATTATTTTATAGTAATGCTTCCTAAAGAATTTTGCAAGCCTATTAGAGAAGAAGATTTAAAATCTGAATTGAAATTAGAAAACCAGCATTATAGTTTGGAAAGGTTTAAACTTGACGAAAAACATGGGATAATTTCTTTTAAAAAAATAGGTGTTTTTGAGTTTGTTTCCCCAAAAGAATTTTATACTGTTTTAAAAGACTTTAAAAAATATATAATGCTTTATTATCCTCTAGATGAAGAAATAAAAAATGATATAATTAATGGGCTTAAAAATAAAACTCTTTCAACACTAATTGAAGCACAATAAACTTTTTATTACAGAAGGAGCTCTATACTTTCATGTTAAAGTTGAAGAAAATTAGTGAAGTTCTAAACATGAAGGTGTACACTGACGGCGGGGACTACTTTGGAGACATTGAAGAAGCAGAACTTGTTGACAACAGAATCTATGGGTGGAAAATAAGGGCAACAAGAGACTCCTTCTTAAGCAGGGCAATAGGAGGAGCAAAAGGAGTAATAGTTCCACACAACTTAGTCAGAGCAATTGGAGACATATTTATAATTTCAAAAACAGCAATACCAACAGGGTACGAAGAAAAAACTGAAGAAGAACCGCTAGCGCCGATATCAGAGCAATGATTCTTTATTTTATTAGGCACGGTCAAGCAGGTGTTGCCGAAACAAGCAGGGCAAAGAAGCTTACAGAATTAGGCAAAAGACAAGCTGTAAAAATTGGAAAGCGCCTCTCAAAGAAAAAATTTGACTACGTGTTTGTAAGCGACTATCCAAGATGCGTTGAAACATTTAATTTTGTAAAGGACTACATAAGATATGACAAATGCATAATAAGTTCTGATTACTCAGAAATTTATGGAGGAATTGTAGGCAATCCGAATCCCAGCATACTTAAGACAATAAAAGAAGAGGAACGCGAGGATACAATTAAAAATATGACAAAGGACGGCTTAAAAAGAGTGAATAAGTTCTGGAGGGCTTTAAAAAAAATGCCTAAAGATGCGCGCGTGCTTCTTATTGGGCACGGCAACTTCTTTAGAGTTCTTATAGCAAAAGTTCTTAGAATAAGCCCTAAAAAAACATGGGTCATAAGACTGAACAACGGGGGACTGTCAATAATAGAGGTCTTAAATGATGCGCCAAGCAACATAGTTGTAATTAATGATTTAAGCCACTTAAAAAAAGAAGAGCACTCCCAGAATCTTTAAATAATCAACAACTCATTAATAACAATTGGCATGAAAGAATTTAAATTTAAGACAACAAAAGAAATCAAAGTTCCTGAAAAAATTGTTGACCAAGTAATTGGGCAGGACGAAGCAATCTCAATTATTAAGAAAGCTGCAAGACAAAAGAGAAACGTGGTCTTAATCGGGGAGCCAGGAACTGGAAAGTCGATGCTTGCTCAGTCGCTTGCAGAATTGCTCCCAAAAGAAGAACTGACAGACATTCTTGTTTATCCAAATCCTAAAGATGAAAACAATCCAATAATAAAAGAAGTCCCTGCTGGAAAGGGCTCTGCTATTGTTGCTGCCTCAAAAGCAAAACTTTTAGCAAAGACGCAGACAAGCGGGTGGACTACATTCATAGTAATGCTTGCGATACTCACTATTGTACAATTTGTCATTGACTGGGTGGTTGGCAGTGAAAAAAGCGAGATTCTGCAAGCTGCAGACAGGATTTCTGGCACAATGTTCGTGCTTGCAATAATGGTGGTGTTGGTGCTTGTGTTTGCCACTTCAAGAATCAGGATGCCGCAACAGCAAATCAACGGTCCAAAATTGCTTGTTGACAACAAGGGAAAGAAAAATGCTCCATTCATAGATGCCACAGGAGCTCATGAAGGAGCCCTTCTTGGAGACGTTAAGCATGACCCGCTCCAATGTTTTGCAACGGGCCAGAAAGTGTATATTCTAGGAAAAGAAGGAATGGCTATAGACAAAATAAATAATATTATAGATAAAAAATTAAATAAACATGCAAAAGAAATAATTAAAAAAAGCAACTATGAAGCTGTTTTTTTGGCCGAGAATGAGTTAATGGTTTTAGGAGAAAAGAATGGCTTGATAACACCAGTAAATGTTTTGTCATGCAACAGACACACATATAAAGGGGATATTATAAAAATAACAACATCAAAAGGCAACCAAATAATTATAACCCCAGAACATAAAATAGCACTCTTTAAAAATAATGATATTGAATACATCATGGCTAAAAACTTAAAAGAAGGAGACATTATACTTTGCAAACAGGATGATGTAATTATAGATGAACAAAACATTATTAATACATATAACAAAAGACAGCGAGAGCAATGTAAATTATATTATAAATACATAAAAATCAAAGAAAAATATCCGTCTTGGGGTTATAAAAAAATTGCTAAAGCATTAGGATGTAACTGCGGAAAAATAAGGTGGTGGCACTCAAGAAAACATACGCCAATACCAATTCAAACTGTTGAATGGTTAAAACAAAAAAAGTTAATTCCTCTTAAGTTAAGCGACCCCAGAATGCCTTTAATTGCAAAAGTTTTAGGCGCTACGTTTGGAGATGGAGGAATATTTGAAAATTTAAATGGAATTTTTCTGTCAAGCTCAGAGTTAGATACAGTAAAAGAATTTGGAACAGACTTAGCAACCATATTTGGCAATGAGATAAGCAAAAACAGCAGAATTATTGAAGGCGGTGTCAAAGGCCATTCATGGTGTTATCAAAATACAAATAGAAAAATAATAAGATTATTTCAAGCTTTAGGCGCTCCAATTGGCAAAAAAACCTTGCAAAATATATCTATTCCATCATGGGTCTTTTTGGACTTAAAAATTGCTGATGAATTCTTTGGCGCGCTTTTTGGTTCAGACATAGGGATTCCTTCTGTACATAAAGACAGAAACAGGTTAACTGGCTTGAGTTTTGGAATAGTGTCACCTGAAGCGCTTGAAAAAAATCGAATAAAATACTTAGAGGATATTAAAAAATATTTAATGCTTAAAGGAATTAAAACAAATAAGATAAGCATAAGTTATTTTAGAGATAAAAAACTTTATAGATTAGGGATATCAACAAAATTAGAAAATATTATTGAATTTGACAAAAAAATTAAAATTCATTATTGCAAATATAAAAAGGAAAAGTTAAAACAAACCATAAAAGAGTTTAAAAGAATAAAAAAAGAGAAATTAATCCAATTAACAAATAAAGGGCATGGCGCAGAATATGCAATGAAGTTGCTTAATCTTTCTCCACGTGTGGTTTATCAAATCTTAAATGGTGGTTTTAAATGAAACTTTATAAAGAAAAAATAAAAAAAATTGAAAGGATTAAAGTAGACACAAAATTGTATAATATTACTACAAAGTCTGGCAACATAATAGTTAATGATGTGCTTGCAAAAAATTCTGGAGGGCTTGGAACTCCTCCGCACGAGCGCGTAGTTGCTGGCGCAATTCACAAGGCAAACAAAGGAGTCTTATTCATTGACGAAATTGCAACTCTTCGTCCTGAAAGTCAAATAGACCTTTTAACTGCAATGCAGGAGAAAAAATTCCCAATAACAGGAAGAAGCGAGCGCTCCTCAGGAGCAATGACACAGACTCAGCCAGTCCCGTGCGATTTCATACTTGTTGCTGCAGGAAACTTAGAGACAATAAGAAGAATTCATCCTGCGCTCCGCTCAAGGATTAGGGGGTATGGATATGAAGTCTATATGAACACAGAAATGGACGATACGCCAGAAAATAGAATGAAGCTTGCGCGCTTTGTTGCGCAAGAGATAAAAAAAGACAATGGAAAAACTCCGCATTTCACAAAAGCGGCTGTGATGGAAGTCATTCATCAGGCGCAGAAGATGGCTGAGCGAAAAGGCAAGCTTACATTAAGACTAAGAGAGCTTGGCGGACTTATCAGGGTTGCCGGAGACATAGCTACTGAAGAAGGGGCAAAGCTTGTTGAAAAAAAGCATGTGCTTAAAGCCCTTAAAATGAGCGGAAGCTTGGAACAACAATTAAGCGAAAGGTATACGAAACTTAAGAAAGAATATGATGTCATACGCGTCAAAGGTTCTGAAATTGGAAGAGTAAACGGGCTTGCAGTGCTAAAAGCAGGCGCCCAAGCAATTGGCAGCGGCATTGTCATGCCAATAGAGGCGGCTGTTGTGCCAGGGCTTACAAAAGGAAAGGCGCAGATAATTGCAACCGGCAAGCTTGGGGAAATTGCAAAAGAAGCAGTTCAAAATGTTGCAGCAGTGTTTAAAAAATACTCTGGAAAAGATTTAAGCAAGTATGACATTCACATACAGTTCTTGCAGACTTTTGAAGGGGTTGAAGGGGATTCCGCAAGCATTAGCATTGCAACAGCAGTGCTTTCAGCTCTTGAGAACATACCAGTAAAACAGGACGTTGCAATGACAGGAAGTCTGTCTATTAGGGGAGAAGTCCTCCCAGTTGGAGGCGTAAGCACAAAAGTTGAAGCAGCTTATGAAGCAGGAATTAAAAAAGTGATAGTTCCAAAAATGAATTTAAAGGACGTGCTTCTTAATGGGCTTAAAATTGAGGTCATTCCTGCTGAAACAATTGCAGATGTCTTAGAGCATGCCTTTGATTGGAGGGGCAGGAAAAAGACAGTGCTAACAAAAATTAAAAAAGAATTTAAGTAAAGTTTTTAAAAAGGATACAGTTCATTTTTCTTAATGGATTTCTTAAAGTTGTTGAAAAAGCACGAGGCAGAGTTTGATTATGCAGACATTAGAATTGAGGAAGGGAACTCTGAAGTTATAAAATTAGAGAACAAAAACATATCGCTAGTTGATAATAGTGATTTTTCGTATGGAATAAGAGTTCTTGTAAACGGCGCGTGGGGTCTTGCTTACAGCAACGAATTAAAAAACGCTCCTGAAATTTTTAAAAAGGCTCTAAAAATTGCTAAAGCCTCAAGCAGACGCTTAAAAGAAAAAGTTAAGATTGCAAAGCCAAAACCGCATCAAGGCGCGTATAAAATCAAATTTAAAGAAAACCCATTTAGTATTGATACAAAAGAAAAAATCAATTACTTAAAGGATTACAAAAGCGCGCTAAGCGCTGAAGACAGAATAAAAAACATAACATCTGTAATGTCTGTAAGTCGTACTAAAAAGCAATTCATTAGTCTTGAAAGCGATATCAAGCAAGAGTTTTACATATGCTTGTTAAGATTCAGCGCAACTGCAAGCGAGAACGGACTTATAGAAGAAACTCATAAAATGCACTGCAAACTTGGGGGCTATGAAATAATAAAAGAATATGATCAAATAAAAACAGGCGAAAACATAAAAGAGGCTGTTATTAGACTGTTGCATGCAAAAAACCCAAAAGGAGGAAAAATGCCAGTAGTGTGCGACCCGCAGCTTACAGGCGTCTTTTTTCATGAAGCAGTAGGGCATGCGTGCGAAGCAGACCACATAATAAGCAATTCGAGCATATTTAAAGACATGCTTGGAAAGCGTGTTGCTTCTGAAGAAATCAATATGTGCGACGACCCAACAGCAAATGCAAGAGGGTTTTATTGGTTTGATGACGAAGGCGTAAAAGCGCGCGAAACAAAACTAATAACAAACGGCGTGCTAACCAACTATCTGCACTCTATTGAAACTGCAGGAAAGCTAGGAATGAGTCCAACAGGAAATGGAAGGGTTGAAAGCCCTATTTTCAAGCCGATTCCTAGAATGAGCAACACAGTATTAAAACCAGGAAAATGGTCTTTTTACGACTTAGTAAAAGAAGCAAAAAACGGCATTTATGCAAAAGGCTTTGCAGGCGGAATTGTTGAACCAATAACAGGACAGTTCAGTTTTGGAGCTCAAGAATGCTACTTAATAGAAAATGGAGAAATTAGCAAACCATTAAAAGAAGTGACTCTTGCTGGAAACATTCTTGAAATTCTTAAAGACATAAAAGTCGGCTCTGACATGACAAATCCATTTAGCGCAGGCACTTGCGGAAAAGGCAATCAAAGCGTAAGGGTCGGCGACCTTGCCCCCCACATACTGTTAAAGGAGGCGATTGTTGGTGGAAGAGATTGAAAAAATACTGAATTACGCTCAAAAATTTGGAGACGCAGAAATAATGCTGAACAAAGAAGAAGAAACTTCTCTTGCTTTTGAAAAAGAAACGCTTACAAACTTAAATGCAGGAGAAACAATTGAATTAAACGTAAGGATTACAAAAAACAAAAAATATGGCTTTGCGCAAACAACGAACTTAAGCAAATGGCGCGAGTGCGTTGACGCTGCAGTCAAGTTAATGAAAGTTAATGAGCCTTTGACTGTAAATCCTGAATTATCGGGCTCCAAATTAATAAGAGAATTTGATGCTGGCGCAAGACTGATATCAATACAAAATGAAGAACTAATAAACAAAGCTTTTGAGATAATGCGCGGCGCAAAAGATGTTGACAAAGAACTGCTTGTTTCTGAAATAGATATGGCAGTCTGCAACTTTAAAGTAAGATTTGCAAACAGCATAGGATGCGACGGATATTATGAAAGCGGTATAATAAATGCGCATGCTTCATGCGTGCTTAAAGGCGCGATAGGATACGACATTAGTGCAAGCAAAAAAGACGACATTGATTTTTACGAACTTGGCAAAAGCGCTGGAAAACTTTGCATAAAATCTCAGAACCCTAAAAAAATCGAGTCTCAAAAAACAGACGTAACAATTGATTATCTTGGCATGGTTGAACTTTTAGACCTTCTTTCAAAAAGCTTGTTTGCAAGCAATGTGCTGGAAAACAAATCTGTCTTTAAAAACAAAGTCGGCAAAGAAGTATTAAGCCCTAAAATATCCATCATAGATGACGCAACTCTTTTGCATGGCATTGAATCGCAACCATTTGATGCAGAAGGCACTTGTTCAAAGCGCAATGAATTGATAATCAACGGGATGCTTAAAGGCTTCCTTCATGACAAGTATACTGCAAAACAAATGGGTGTTGAAAGCACAGGAAACTGCGCAAGCATGGCAATAAGGCCAAGCATCAAGTACACAAATTTGATTGTAAAAGAAGGAAACGCAAGCGAAGACGAGCTTTTTGACGACTGCATTTATGCATACAACCTTATGGGCTCGCACATGGCAAACCCAGTGTCTGGTGACTTTGCGCTCAACTTGCTGAATGCATTTGAAATTAAAAATGGAAAGTGGGCTCCTATAAGAGACGCTATGCTTACAGGAAATTTGTTTGAATTGTTTAAAAATGTAAAGGCTGTAGGAAAAAAAGCAAAAATGCGCTCTGGAATAGCAACTCCTTTAATAAAGTTCTCAAATGTGCAAGTTGTGGCATAAAATACAGAATAAATAATTTTCAATACTTTATGCGCAGTTCTTGCAATATGAATACTTTTAATTATATAAGTTGATTTGAGAATATAAAATTACATTATACCGGAAAATGGGACAACCTCGCACTCATTCGTTTTTTAAATATAGACATAATAATTTTACTAAATGAAGATTACTAAAGAATTGGCTGAGTTTATAGGAATATTATTAGGAGATGGTTGTGTATATTTAAGGGAAGTTAACAAATGGACTAGACTTAAAGTCACATTTAACTCTAATGAAATATCGTATATTAAATTTGTAAAAAAATTAATAGAAAAAACGCTGGGAATAACACCATATTTTAGAAAAAAGAAAAAAGAGAATTGTTCAGAATTACTTATTTTCAAACGTGGTCCAATAATTAAATTAATAAATCTCGGATTGAAATTGTCACCTAAGCGCAATAATGCTGTAATACCTGCCCCCTTATTAAATTCAAAATTAGAATTAGATGTCTTAAGAGGGTACTTTGATACAGACGGTTCTGTTGTTTTAACAAATAATAATGGGATTCTCTATCCTATGCAAAAGCAATTTCCTGAAATATTAAGTAAATACGGTTTTAGATTTGGAGTTTATGATTGTGGCAATGGAGAAAAAAGAATACAAATAAATGGAAAAGAACAACTTAAAAAGTGGATTAAATTAATTGGATTCCATAATGAGAGACATATTAAAAAAATAAAAATATTGGAAGGTATAGCGGGAGGCGGATTCTCAAAACCAAAGGCCTGAACCTTTAGTGCTTTTGAATTCGGCAGCAGCTCCTTCCTAACTGCTTCCGCCGACCTTCGGGTTATGAGCTTCGTCCACCACAAGGGCGTCCTTTATGGTGTCCGACGAGCACTCCAGGCTGCTCCATCCTTATAGGCCAATTACTTGGCTCGCTATGACGAGCAGCGGCTCCCGCTATATTTCTATATAACCATTAAATTTTTGCTTTTATAATTTTCGCTGTTCTTTCTTCCATTCAGATACGCAACAAGTGCCACTAATCCGACTATTATTGTCCAGAGAGTTCCATGGCGTTTTTATGCCTATGAAAAAATTTCGCATAACATGGCTGCAATCTAAATACTCATTTAAGCCTTATTAGTTTTATTAGGTCGCCGACATTGTCTTTCATCCATTTCTTGGCTGTCGCTGTTAGGTCGCCTTTAGTGACGAGCAAGCCTGGCTTTTTTTCTTGCAAAGTTTCTGTATATATGAGACTTAAGTCTGACTCGTTGATGCGCTTCTTATTTTTTGACTTTACAAAGAAGACTTGAGGAAAGGGCTCTTTAGTCTTTAGGACGTAATTTGTTTCTCTGTCGCGTCTAATGACTTTTTTTACGCTTACTTCTCCAAATTGTTTTAAGTACGCTAGAACTTCTGCATCAAAGCCTTTTTCTGGCTCTTTGTGATGAAATAATGTGGTCTCAATAGGTTTTGGAGGAGCTGGGGCAGGAGCAGGGAGTGAAGGAATGGGCTTTGGAGCAGGAGCAGAAACGCCTTTAAGAGAATAAACTTTTTGCCCGTTTACTAAAGACACGTCAACAAAGTCATATAGTCTGCTAATAATAAATCTTTCTTGAGGACTTAGCTCTGACTCTCTTAATGGGCCTTCTTCTCTTAAGTGACTAAGACAACGGCGCTCTGGAAGGCTTAAGTCCTCAAATAAGCGCTTCCTAAGAAGTGCTTCTTGCCCTGGCAAATAATATAGAAGGGAGTTGCCTATGGGTCTTCTTGACTGCTTTATTATGCCTTTGCTGATTAATTCTGAAAGAACTGCTTTTGTAAGAAAAGAATTGTATCCTAACTCCTTGCCGATTTCTACTGGAAGGCTTGGGCCGTTGCGGGTTAAGAAGGCTTTTATTAACTCTTTTTGATCAAGCATAAACTATTTTATCTGAAAGTGTTTTATTTCTTTTTTGATATTAAAATGGATATTAAAAACGCGCGTTTGCTCATACATTATGCTAGAAAAGCCATAGAATCTAAATTTAAAAATAAAAAGTATGTTCCAAAGAACGTTCCTTCTGCACTTAAAGAAAAGCGCGGTGTGTTTGTCACATTAGAAAAATATCCAAGCAATGCTCTTAGAGGATGCATAGGATACATAGAACCAATAAAGCCTTTGTATGAAGCAGTAATTGATGCTGCTAAAGAGGCAGCATTTGGAGACCCTAGATTTGAGCCTTTGCGAAAAGATGAGTTAAATAACGTTGTAATTGAAATCTCAATACTTACAGTGCCTAAAGAACTTAAAGGCAACCCAAAAGAGTTCCCAGAAAAAATAAAAATTGGGCGCGACGGGCTTATAGTTGAATATGGGTTGATTAAGGGGCTGTTGCTCCCGCAAGTTGCTGTTGAATGGGAAGTAGGCCCTCTTGAGTTTCTTGAAATGACTTGCGAAAAAGCAGGTTTGCCAAGAGGCTCGTGGATTGACCCAAGAGTCAAAGTTTATACATTTAGCGCAGAGTTATTTAAAGAAGAAGAGCCGAATGGAAGGGTCAAAAGGCACGCGCTTTCTTAAACCAGTAGTACCACAGCGCAAAAATCACAAGCATTAGGCCCTCGCGCCACAATATTGTGTGCACAAATTCAACAATGCTTGGGATGCATAAAGCTACAAGGCAGATGCCAACTAGTCTTAAAATATTCACTGCGTAAATAACAGGAATTCCAAGCAAAGCGCGTCTTTTGCTTTTCCAAGAGCAAGGGCTTGCTACAACAAGAGCCAAGAACGCAAATATGGAACGCCAAGCAGTGCAGGCCTCTCCAATAAGAATTATTTGGCTGTTTAATTTTATGCCAGGAATTTCAGATTCTACAAGGGAGTGCTTAACTCCAAAAAGGCTCAAGAAAAAGCTTACTTGGTTTCTTTCAAGCGCTGTCAACGGATTTAGCAAAAATTCAAATGAAAGCAGTATGTGTAAAGGAATTGCCATTAAATTAAAAATTAAAAGAAATCTTAAAACTTGCCACAGCCTTTGTTGGTCCAAATACACGTTCATTATTTATACTTTTTAATCCCTGTGTTTATATTCTTTGTGCGCTTTAAAATTAAGTCGCGTATAAGAGGCTCAAAAACGTCTTTGGCTTTTTTTAAGACTTTGCTAATTAAAGGTTCGTATTGTTTGTACGCATATACTGCTGCTGCCAATGCATCGCGCTCATGATGATTATTGAATTTCACATTTAAATGAGAGACAAGCCTTTCTTTGTCAGCACGCTTTAAGTCAGCTTCAGGAGCTGTGAGAACTGCGTCAAATTTGCTTGCAACCAATTGCACAAATTCAGGCGGCTTTTTAACGTCTGTTGCAATAATTAAAGGCTTTCCGCAAGATGCCAGCTTTTTTATGGCGCTTTTTAATCCGTATTTTTTAGAGCTTTTTAAAAATAAAAGATTGCCTTTCATATCCAGCACTGCTATGCCAGCAGTTATGCCAGGGTCAATGCCAACTATTGTATTCAATTTTTATCATACTCCTTTGTTATCAATTCAATTATGCGCTTTGCAATCACAGGACCAACTTTCTCAACTTTTGTAAGTTCGTCTTCAGAAGCATTAAATATGTTGCGAAGCGTCTTAAAATGCCTTAACAAATTAATTGCTATCTGGGCCCCGACATTAGGAAATGATGCCATGATTGACTCCATAAAGTCTGCATCTGTCAAGCTTTTTTTGCGTGCAGTTAAAACAACAGGCCTTTTTAGTTCTGACTGCTCCCTCCTTGCATAAGCAATTACTAAAAGAGCAGTCTCCACACCATCATCAACAGTTATGACTGGAATCCCAAAATCTGTTGTAACGCTTGCCAAAGCGCCTCTAACAGAATTTGGATGAAGTCTCGAAGCAAACAAAGAGCCCCCTTCAATTATCATGACTGGCCGTTCATAATTATCTATCAGCTCCTCGCACTGCTTGAACAATCTGCCGTCAATTATGCTTGACTCAAAGTCTTTTAATGTCTTACGCTCAATAGCAACTCTGTCAGAAACAACAAAGTCTGCAACTTCTAAATGCTTTGCTTCAATTTTTACTCCGCGCTCATAAAGAGTTTTCACTGCCTTGCTTCTAAGTTCTCTTGTATCAACAATCACAGCAATTTCATTCTCATTTTTAAGAGGCACAAGATTTCCTTAAAAACTTGTCATTAAAAAAATTTGCTTAATTTCTGCTGTGTAAGTTCTTCGCTGCTCAGCTCTTTTAAGGCGCGGCTCATTCTTTTTTCTTTATAATAGGAACTCCAATAATATTTTTCATCAATTGTGCCCTTTGTTATCAGAACATACACTTTTCCTGTTTTTGCCCTTCCAACCCTTCCCTTTCTTTGAACGCTTCGAAGCGCGCTTGGAACTGGCTCAAAAAAAACCGCTTGATCAATTCTTGGAATGTCAAGACCTTCTTCTGAAATTGAAGTCGCAACAAGCGTCTTAAATTCGCCAGCTCTAAATTTGTCAAGAACTTCCAATTGCTTTTTTTGCGACATTCCTGTGGCTCCGCGCTGGCCAACAAATAAGTGGGTGCTTATGTCCTCACTTTTAAGCAAATCAACTATCCGTTCAGCAGTCGCCCTGTACTGCGTAAATACAAGCGATGTTGCATCAGGATTTAACTTGATTATTTTTATTAACTCATTAAATTTTGGATGCTCTTTACTAGTCTTAAATGCTATGTCCATTGCCTGCCTAAAGTCAGGGTCATTCATAAGAGCTTTTGCAGCTTTTGTTTTCTGCCTTTTTAGCCCTTCAAAATACTTTGTAAGCGGAGCCACTCCTTGGGTTTGAAGCAATTCCAATGCGTGCATGACTTTGATAACTCTTGCAGTGCCACTCATTACGCTGTACATGCTTACATCCCCTTTTTCTTGCAATTGCCTTACTGCCTGTCCTTGAATCATTAAAATGTCTCTTTTTGAAACCCTTGCAACGTCATGCGTGTTTATGGCGCCCAGTTCTTTTAATGATTTAAGACTAGTGCTTAAAGATTTGTTCAACAATCTTAGAATCTCATTTAGTTCGTCTGGCAACTCGAGATATACTTTATTAATTAATTTTTTCTTAACATAAGGCTTGACATCCGGACTATTTTCGCTTTTGTGCAGAACTTGGGCTATTGAAAGATTTTCACAAATTTCCACTATTTTCTCTTTGCTGCTTCCAGGACTTGCAGTAATGCCTAAAATCCTTGGGTTTTTAGAATTTTTCAAATAAGCTTTTGCAATAAAGCAGTATGCATATCCTCCAACTGCTTTGTGGCACTCGTCAAAAACAATTAAAGAATACTTGCTTAAATCAATCCTGCGAGTTATAATATCATTTTCCACAGTTTGCGGCGTTGCAAAGATAATATTCTTATTCATATATTCCTTTTCTCTTTCTTCTGGCTTAACTGCGCCTGTAAGCAGAGCGCATTCATCCTCGCGTATTGTTGAGTTCTCAACAAATGACTTTAAATGCTGGGCTGCAAGCGGTTTTGTTGGCGCAAGAATTAAGATTTTTGACTCTGGATACGTGTTTAATCTGTGAATTGCAAGCATTAACGCAATTAAGGTCTTTCCAAGGCCTGTTGGCAAAACAATTAGCGAGTTCTTGTTAACTGCGTCTGCAAACAATTTCTCTTGATACAATCGCGGAGTGATTTTAAGTTTATACATATTAAAAAATTAAGTAAGTGCAAATATTTAAAAAGGATTTTTGTTCTATAAGGCTTCATGATTGTAAAAGACTGTCATACGCATTCCGGAGGTTTTAATTATAAGGAAGACAAAATCTATGCATTTAGTTCTATCACGGGCTACCAGTATAAAATGAAAGCTCTTAGAGAAATCGGCATCCATATAGAATCAGCAGTTACATTTTCGCAACCAAGCCCTTATCCGTTTTTAACAAAAAAACCGTGGTACAATATTGTAGATTACTCCAAAAAGAATGATGAAATTGGAAAAAAATGCCTCCCGCTTGAAAATATGCTATTCGCGTGTTTTGTGGACCCAAGGCTTGCCAAAGCTCCAGAAGAAATCTCGCGTTGCGTTAAGAAATATGATGCGCAAGCAATTAAAATACATTTAAGCGCTGCAACAGTTAATGCAGAAATTTTAGAATACAACGGCATTGTAAAAACTGCTGAAGAGTACGACCTTCCATTAATAGTGCACATGAATCCGGAAGATTCCAAAGGGATTAAACAAATTGCAGAAAAAAATATGGATGTAAAATTTATAATAGCGCATATAGCGTATCTTCAAACAGATTTTTTTAATTTAGTAAAGAAGTTTGATAACGTATTTTTTGATACAAGCGCATTTGTGCATGAAAATTTCAAATATTCCATGGTTGCAAGCATAGTAACAAACAAAGATTTTAATTCTGAGTTTGCTGAATGTCTTAATCCAAAACTTGGAGAAAAAGACAAAATAAATCTAAAAGAAATAAAGATAGACTATAATAAAATGATTGAGCTTGTTGTGGAGATGGCAGGCTCTAATAACTTTTTATTTGGGTCTGATGAAGGATGGAGCCCTCTTGAAGAACAAATAAGAATTATTAACGAATCCAACATTTCATCAAGCGACAAAGAGAACATCTTTTACAAGAATTTTAACAAGATTTTTAATAAATGAGGGGAGAGGGATTCGAACCCTCGTAGGCACTTAGCCACATGGTTCCCCAGTGGTGCTCTTGAGCCATGCCCGTTTGACCACTCCGGAATCCCCTCGTTAAAAATAAGTAAGCAAGCAGATTAATAAGCTTTTACATTCTCTCAAGTTCGTCTCTTATTTGAGCAAGCCCAAGTTTTAGAGATTTTATGTCAACTTTCTTTTTTGCAGTTTTTTTAGCAGTCTTTTTTACTTTCTTGACTTTTTTTGCCTTTTTCTTTACTACTTTCTTTACTTGCGGTTTTTTCTCAGGAACTTCTAATTCTCCTGCCCTTGGCATAAGCTTCTTAAAATTATTGATTTCTGCTATTAATTGCTCTATGGCTGTCAATGCATTAGTTGCTTCTGTTATCTTGTCGCTTTTTATTTCTAATAAGTCTTCTTTATTTTCTCTGTATCTCCTTAAAAGGTATTTCATCCTTTCTTGCTGCTTTAATGCCAAATCATGATAAAGGAACTCAACAAAATAACTGCTTTTAGCCATTAATTATTTGAAAGGTGCGCGAGCATAAAAAAGTTACTGAAGAAAAGTTTATAAAGGCCTATTTTAGACTCTCATCCATGAACAACAAAAAAATAAGGATAATAAGTGTGAAACCGGATAAGCGCCCTATTACAATAAAAAGGCGTCGAGATCAAAGATTAAAGAGATTAAAGTACTTAAGGATGGGGCTTATGAGTCCACTGCCCTCGAGGACATAATCTATAAGCAGGAAGGGTTTCAATGCGTTCCAAGCTCTTTTGTGAACGGACTTATTGCACTAAAGGATAACCACATCATAAGAGAAACAAAAAACCCGTATGAGATTAAAGAAAGAATGGCGCGTCTTGTGCAAGAGATTTACAAGGCAGTTGAAATTCAATCACCAGAACGCGTGCTCCCTGATCTAGTAACATGGTTCATTAAGAAGATAAGTGAATTAAAAGAGTATAAAGCAGAGAGATTATCTAACTACATGAGAGACAATACGTTTGAAGACTTAAAAGACATGCTAAATTCAAGAAAGGGTTTTATCACCTGCTTATCTGATAGGATTAGAGGCCACCAAGTATGCGTATACAAGTTCGAAGACGGTAAATTCTATTTTAAAGACTCATTAGAGCACATTATCTATTCTAATTAAGAAAAAATATATAAAAAACTATCCATTACTAGACACTTCTTACATAATTCTACAAAGCAATCTACAAAGCACCGTCTAGATCAAAGATTAAAGAGATTAAAGTAGTTAATAAAAAGAAGAAGTAATGGGCTCGAGGGGAAAAAGCACCCCTGATCTCCACGAACCCTTTCTTAAAAAGAAAGCGTTCACGGAAAGAATTAAAGAATGGGCTCGAGGGGAATCGCACCCCTGATCTCCACCGTGTGAGGGTGGCGTCATACTACTAGACCACGAGCCCGTGAAGTATAATTGTAATCTAGAGAGGAATTATTTAAAAGATTACCGGACAAAGGACGCATACTCTCTTTTGCCTTTTAAATGCAAAAGTTCTTTTCTAAAATCATGAAAGGTTTTGTTAGTTATTTGGAATTGATGAAGGACTTGGAGCAAAAAAGAATCGAACAAAATCTTGTGCGAGAGTGGTACAAAAGAAGAATCGAACTTGCATTCAAGCAAATAAAAGTCCCAAAACTAAAAAATAATTGATTTCTTTTATTTTTAATTCTTAAATTTTTATGGGCCGGAGCGGATTCGAACCGCTGACCTCTGCCTCGTAAGGGCAGCGTCATAACCAACTAGACCACCGGCCCAATGAGAAAATAACACTTGCTTATCATTTTTAAAAATTTAGTTTTGTTAAAATTTAGGGAAAAGAAAGCGAAAGCGGGGTTTTTTGGGGAAAAGAAAATTTTTTTCTATATAGAAAAAAATTAACAAAAACCGCCACCCCACCCACAAAAACCTTTTATAATTTTTAAAATTGCTATTTAATTATGTCTTTAGACTCGTTGCTTAAAAAAATAGGCAACGTCAAACGGACAAAAAGATATTACAACACGTTGCTTGACTGCTGCAAAATAATTGAAAAATATATGTACCCTCTCTCAAAGAAATTTCCAGAACTTAAAAATATCTATAAAGCAATAATAAATACCAAACATCACCACCTGCCCTTTGAAGAAACACTAACTAGTTGGAGCAGAAAATTAAGCGAGTATTTAACATACATAAAAAACAATGAAGCAGAACTAAAGCCACCAACAATATTTTAATGCGGCTGTAGTCTAGTGGTAGGACTCTGGCTTCCCAGGCCAGCAACCCGGGTTCAAATCCCGGCAGCCGCACTACCTCTCGCATCTTAAATAATATCCTATATCTATAATGCGCCTAATCACTGTTGTCTTGCCTTTTCCAAGCAACGTTTCTCTTGAAAATCCAAGGCCCAAAAATTCCCCTTGTTCATTTAGCACTAAAATTATTCCTTTTTGCTTTACTTCGCCTTCGACTTTTAATACAGAATCGCTGATTATGTCTCTTCCGTATAAGAACAACTGCTCGCCCTTTGGCTTTATATACGCTTTTGGCAGATCTAAATTCGCAGCCTTATAAGCAAATTGCAAATTAAGGCGCGCTGTTTTCAAGTCTTTAGTATCGCATACAGACTCGCCTAAAAATAACGGCTGAATTCCCTTTTTCTTGATTTGTTCAAAAACTTTGTACAATTCTTTGCTTACTGCACATATCTCCATTGGCATTGAAGAATTAATTAAAGTTTTGTCCCCTTTCAGCAACTCGTACGCATGTTCGCCCAAGTCGCGCTTAAGCAAACCCAATACCTTATCTTTATCTATCAGTTTCCAACCCATTATACTTTCACCATTTTTGCTATAAAAAATCCTTGCGTATCAGTTAAGCAAGGATAAAATCTCCTAGCGCTTTCTAAACCTTCTAATCCAGGAAGGCCTGCTTTAACACTTAATTCTTGAAGTTTCATTCCTTGATTTAAGGCGTGTTTTACAATTTCCTCATTTTCTTGAAGCGTGACTGTGCATGTAGAGTAAACAAGCGTGCCTTTAGATTTCAAAACTTTAATAGCTGTTTCTATCAAGCCTATCTGCAGTTTTCTTAAGCGCTTTACTGGAATTGTTTTGTTTTTAAGTTCAGGATTTTTGTATAAAGTTCCAAGCGCACTGCATGGAGCATCAAGCAGGATTTTATCAAATTCTAAATCAAGTTCTTTTATTTTTCTAGCATCAATATTTAGCCCAATTATGTTCTCACAACCCATTCTTTGAGCATTGTATTTCACAGACAAAAGTCTTTTTTTATTTGTGTCGCACGCAACGACAACGCCTTTGTTTTTCATTAACTCGCATATATGCGTCGTCTTTGCTCCAGGTCCTGCTGCCATGTCAAGCACATGTTCGTGCGCTTTAGGCTTTAATTCGCTTACTGCAAGCATTGAAGCTGCATCTTGCAACATATAATATCCTAATAAATATTCTGTCGTTGCCCCTATAGAAAAAGGCTGTTCGTTCACTATTAATGCTTGCTCATGCAAAGGATGTTCACTTAAAACAAAACCTTTTCTTTCAAGCTTTTTTACAAGCTCGTCTTTTGTAATTTTTAATGTGTTAACTCTAATTGTAACTGGTGGTTTTTTACTTAAGCCTTTCAAGTGCTCGCGTGGCACGCCATGAATTATCATACTTTAAAATAGTCCAGTAAACTTTAAAAACAGTTCCAAACCCAAGGGAGGGAGTACCCCTCCCTACGGACTAACCACCCCATCCAGTAAACTTTAAAAACAGTTCCAAACTACTAATCCATTAGTGCTGGGGTCGCCTAGCCTGGTAGGGCGCTAGCCTGCTAAGCTAGTGTGCTTTGCACGCGAGGGTTCAAATCCCTCCCCCAGCGCTAATAAAAACTGATAAGTGCCATAATATGAATATAAATATTGAAGTTAAAATCGAATCTCCGAAACTAATAAAACACTTAACAAAAACTCGTTTTACTATTCATAAAAAAAGCTCTAAAGCCTATTTTCCCTTAAATATAACTAACGCTGATAAAAAGATTATTATAGAAAGAACCAAAAAAATTATGAAAGAATTAGTTGAAGAAGTTTTCAAGGACTTGCCACCAAAAATTAAAACCATTTTTGGCAACAAACTACTAATTAAATATACTGAGGGTCTCATAGTAGAAGCATGGATTATGGAAGAAGATATCAAAAAAGGAAATAACATAATTTACATTGACTTTAAAACCGCATTTATTTTTAATAAAAGCCTAGCAAAAGGGTTTAAACATAAAGACGAGTTTTTTAAAGAATTATACAACAATAAAATCTGGATTAAATTATTAAAAGAAATCTTGGCGCATGAACTTAGGCATTTAATTGATCTAAAAGTACTTAAAAAAAGCAGTAAATTTTATAAAGAATCTTTAGACACGAATCGTAAAATTAAAGAATTCATTAATAAGGTACCAAAGGAGTTAAGCATATTGTCTAAAAATTATATATTATTCAACGCAACAGTGATGCGCATAATGTTAGAAGGAAGAGCACAGTTTATGCACAATTGGTTTTTAAAAGAGAGTATTGTGACTAAAAAGAAAATCAGTGAAATATTTTTAAAGGCATTAGGAGAAAGTAAAATATTATTGCGCATGCTGGAAGAAGGGGTACGTAAAGACTTTGAATTGCCTAAAATATTCACTATGTACTCTATAGGAGAAGGTGCAATGCTTCAAATATACATGGCATCATTAGCAGATAAAGAACTACATAAAAAATTCATGGAATTTTGGATTGCGCCCAGCATAATTAAATTTTTATTGCTTACTGAAAAAAGCATTAAAATAATTAAAGAATTACAAGATAGCGAACGTATAATTGAAGATATAAAAGGCTGTGATATTAAAAATATCCTTAACAAATTGAAAATCAAAAAGGCATTTATCGGATTAAACGAAGAAAACAGCATAATACCTGTTAAAAAAATAAAAACAATCTTTATGGAAGAAGCTAAAAAAAGACGATTAGGAGCCGAACTTAAAAAAGCACAAAAATTCAATAAAGAATTAGACCTTCTTATATATCGCATACGAAACTAGCAACAAAAGCAGTAGAAAACTAAGCAAGTCCGTTGCGTCTGCTAAAATGTAATCAAATAGGCCTGTTGAATAAGTTGATTGCACGATTGCCCTGTATGTAAGCGTTGCGTTGTCAACTGCCACTTCGCTTGTTGCCTTAAATTGAATAGTGTATGTGCCTATTATCACAGGCAAAACATCAATATAATAAAACACGCGCCCGCCAGGCATTATCACTGTGTTTATTTCTGTCTTTTTATTATTAGTAAATCTAGCAGTTATGCCTGCAGGGTACATAACTATTGTATAGTTGTGTGGATTAATTGTAGGATTTCTCACTTCTATGTATGCGCTTCCATAACCTGCTCTCCCTTGATAAAAAGCCTGATTTTCAGGATGCATGCTAAAGTGCGACTTGTAAATATTTGCTATATAAGTGTAATTGTCCCAATAATCAGTTAAATTAGCAACTATTTCAAATTCTTTGCTTCCAGGAGTTATTGGATTTTGATAACTGTATTCCACATGGCCTGTTGATGAAGCGTTTGTATCAATCACTGTGTCTCCATCTATTGAAACTTTAACTTTGAGCCTGTTTAAAGGGCTTGCATTATCAGAGCACAATTTATAATCTGCAGTGAAAGTCTGATTAGTGCCTATTAATGTCTTATCAGGAACATAGTATGTCCCTATGACATCATCAATAGTAAATGAGTAATAGCTTTCTGTTGTATTGCCTTGGTCTCCAACAGCATATATTTTTGCATTATAATTGCCGCAATCCCAAGCAAGAGGACTTTTAGTCCAATTGCACTCATATAAAAATCTGCCTATATTTTCACAAGCAAATTCCTCTACAAGCACTTCAGCTCCTGCCGAATCATTCACATCTAAATGCACAACATTGACTACTTGCTCAGAAGTGAACACCTTAACATTTAGCGTCATGTTTTCGTCAGTCCTATCAACTTTGTCATCATACTTATAAGAAATAATGTCAAAAGCTACTTCTTCGCTTTCTTGGGTAATGCTTATAGGAATATGCTTCCATTCGTATACATTCTCGTGCATTTTGTAGTTGTGGTCTGAATTGTTAAATAAAGTAAAATAAAATTTGCCTCCGTAAGAGTCTCCTGCGCTGACGCTTTGCGCTTGAGTCACAGGATAGTATGAGAATATTATTGCATCATCTGTAATATTGACTTCGTATAAAGGACTGCTTTCTGCGCCCCAGGACTCGTTCTTGAAAAATCCTAGTCCATCATTTGTCTGATTATTTATAAACACTATCCAATCAAGACTCGTTTTTGTTATGTTCTGGCTCAAATCATAATTTGTTAAAGTCCCTGACTCATTGATGATTATATTTGTAAACTTTGACTTGTTTAAAGGCATTTCAAAATATTTAAACCAGTTAACAGTTGCGCCTGCGCTGAATGTCATGTTCTCAAATACTTTAAAGTAATAAGTATTAGGCACTGTAATGTTTACGCCTGCAGGATTCCCATTCAAAGAGCCCCAATAAGAATGCACTGCTGCAGACGGAGTCATCTCTAATTTTGTCCCTGAAACGCCAGTTCTAAGCTCATAAGTTGTGCCGTCATTGTACTGCAAAGTCTTTAAACCTAAATCAGTCTTGTGATCCAGTTCTGTATTTGTTCCTAACAAATCATAAATTCCAATAACATGATAATTTGTAGGACTTAAATCTAATTCGTATACTTTGTTTTTCACATACCAAGTAGGATTTGTCTGATTAGTTACCCCGTTATTGTAAGACTTAACATTATAATTTATTGGAGTGTAATACAATACGTACACATTCCCAGCTCTATTAAAAGGGCTGTTATTTCCAGGCAAGTTAACAGGAAAGTATATATCTGCATGCGTCAAATTATGGTCTGCTGTGCACGTAGTATTAAGCACCATAAGAGGCACTTCATAATATTCTCCATTAGGCAACACATTTACCATTCTTAATCCTAACTTATCCTCTGCATCATTCAAGTCTCCATCGCCATTAACATCTTCGCAATAAGCAGGGTCAGGAAAATCATACGAAAATTTGTACAATTCATTTATCCTAGAGATATTTGCACTGTGACTCATAGAAAGATTCACTTTATACTTAAACAATTCGTCATCATGACTTAACCATTCATTTTGCCAAATCAAGCTATCATTTTTCACTAAAAACATTGCATAAGAATATTTTCCATTGTATGCTTGCAAATGATAGTACCCTGTAGCATTTGGTATGAAAGTTGCATTGTATGTTCCAGCATCACTATCTACCACTAATCTCTGTTCGCTCATATTTGGATAAATAACAACAAGATTAGGCATGCATTCAGAAGACACATTAATTTTTACTTCTTCTCCAGAAGTCAGCACGCTTGGAGAAACGCTAATTGCTGGAATAACTGTCGAATTGCAGTAAAACCCTTCATCACATACAACATAATTTCTAAACTCGTGCATTTTGTCACACAATATTCCACGTCCTATGGCTTCGGAATGGCAACAGCACGTTATATTTCCGCCCCAAGTCTCGTCAGAATCGTCTCCGCAACAGCGAGGATGCGCATTTCTCATAGAAGAATAATGCGGAGCCCAAGAGTAATCTATTGCATCATAATAAAAAGTCTCGCCTGCGTCATAATTAAATATTTTAATAACTCCAAGATTATCTCCAGGAGAATAAAAATCGTAATTTCCCTTATATATTCCATTAACATAAACACTAAATTTATCAGTTTGACAATTAAAATCTACACGAACATGAACCCACTCGCCTTTATTATATGGAGCTACAACCACTCCAACATTCCCAGGCAATCTTACTTTAATGCCTTCATGGCTTAATTGCAAACGGAATAGATAATTTCCATTTACATCATAAAAATAAACCATTCCACGATCTGTAGTATCCGGACTAGGCTCCTGCATAAACCAAAAACTTACAGAACCGCTGACTTGAGGTGCAAAAGTGTTATTCATAAATGTTGCGCTTGTCCCGCCACTAATATTTAACACTTTAAAATGATTGTCTTTTTGAGAAGATACTTTTATAACTCCATCAATTTTAGTTATATTCCAACCAGAAGGGTTGCATCCATCGCAGTCGTCTGTGAATGAATACAAGGCATCATAATCAGAGCTCTCGCTCCATGTAAAGCCTTCTGCTTCGCAGTTTGTTTGAGACTGGTCAAAAGATTCAAAGTAATAGTTTCCATAATAACAAATGCTTCCAAAGGCATTGGAATCATTGAAAAAGTAATCGTAAGTTAAGTCGTCGCCGCAACAAGAATCATAATCTCCAAGATTATACAGCATTAAAATTTCTCCTTCAGATAACGCTCTGTTATACAATCTTATATCATCTATAGTGCCATTAAATAATCTGTTAGGTCCGCCTCCCCAAGCACCCACTGTCCATGGTCTACCATCGGCAGAACTAAATGTTTCTGCTCCATTAGTCAATACTTTTTCTCCGTTAAGCCATACTTGAACTCCTTCTGAATCGTGAACAAATCCTATGTGATACCATTTATGTGGTTGAACTGATGAAATTATACGAAACTCTCTCGGACCAGGGTCATAATACCTAAGATTACCGTCATATATGTCAAGCAAAAACCCGCCGTTCCATCCACCCTCATCACTTAATATATTTTTTGACGAAGTCCCTTGAGTGTAATTTGCATAAAACCATAAAGAAACTGTAAAATAACCAGAAGTAATATCATTTTGAGAGTTAAGTGGTGTAACTGCATATTGCCCAGATACGCCATCAAAACTTAATCCTTTTCCATGTACTGCATCAACTAAAGCAGGATTATTATATAATTCTAAATCACTAACTCCCGCCTCATCAATTGAATAGTTCCCTGTATAACTATCAAGTCTCCAATATGTTGTTAAACCTTCATTGAATCCAGAAATCCAAGTATTATTCCAGAATTTGCAGAGTGTTTGATTAAAATCTATTGTTTGATTTATAAAGACTCCATTCAAACAAAAATAACGAGTAACTCCTATTGTGCCGTTGTAAAAATCATCGTTTGCTCCGTCGTCTCCACAGCAAGGACCGTTGGAGCCACTAAGACCTTTGTTTGTCCATATGTATACGTGACTATAATTTCCCGAAACTATGTCTAAGTCATTGTCGCCGTCAATGTCTCCTAAGGCAACAGACGCAGCTGATGCTGTACCTAATTCTGTTTTTGTAAAAGAGCCTGTGCCGTTGTTTGTCCATTTGTAAACACTTCCTCCATAATCTCCAGAGATTATGTCTAGATCTCCGTCGTTGTCTATGTCTCCTAGGGCTACTGA
>JAFCFT010000012.1:0-33117 GCA_017608505.1 Candidatus Parvarchaeota archaeon
TCATAGACTTTTTAATAAAAATTCTGACTTTTAAATCTTGCCAAACTTTCCAGTCAAAGGCACAAAAGCAAAAAACCCTAAGAATTCCTTTTCAAATTTTCTGTCTCTTTTCTTTAAAAGCGTCATTTCTTGATTAAAGCCTGCGCCTAAGGGAACAATGAGCTTGCCCCCTTCTTTCAACTGCTCTTTTAATGGGTCTGGAATTTTTGGCGCTGCGCACGTAATAATTATTTTATCAAAAGGGGCTTTTTCTGGCAGGCCTTCTCCGCCATCTTTATGGTAAATGTTGACGTCGTATCCTGCATTAAGCAGATTGTTTTTAGCAAATTCATAAACTTCTTTTACAATTTCAATTGTATGCACTTCTTTTGAAAGCTCTCTTAGTATCGCAGACTGGTATCCAGAACCAGACCCAATCTCCAAGACCTTGCCGCTTTTTTTAGGATTTATAGCTTCTGTCATTATAGCTACTGTCGTTGGCTGGCTGATTGTTTGCCCGCCGACTATTGGAAGCGGTTCATCAACATAAGCGTATTTTTTGTATTGAGGAAGCACAAAATCCTCTCTTTTAACTTTGCGAAAAGCCTCTATAATAGAGGGTGTTTTTAATACGCCAGACGCGACTAAGTAGTCCACTAACTTGTTTCTTTGCTCTGAAAAGTCTTGCATCATATTTTTTCAAACCAAATAATAAGGGAATCTTGCAGCCAAACCTATAACTTCTTTTTTAATTTTAGTCAACAGCTCCTTGTTTTCTGCTTTAATCAGTCTATCATTAAGTTTTTCTCCCGCTTTTCATTTAGTTTGTAGCTCTGAGATATTATTTTTTTCAATAAACCTTATAATACATTTTTTCCTATATAATTTTTCCTATGATAAAAGGCGTATTAATATATGATTCAAAACGGGGCATGAGCATATATCACAACAACCCTACAAACGATATAAGGATAAATCACTACTTGCTTGCGGCGTTCATCCATTCAATACGCGCTATTGAAAAATTAGATAATCCTCTAATTAAGAATAACATAAACAATCTCCCTCTTGAACAATTTCTCATATCATTTAATGAAAATGGATCCCTTGAAATAATTGACACAACAGGCAAACATAATAAAATTATATTTCATGACTACAAAGATTATTCAGGCGTTTTTAGCGTTGATGAAAAGGTAGATAAATCTTTAACAAACGAATTATTTAAATCAATTGCAAATGAAATTGACAAGGAATACAACGCATATACTGGAATAAAACCAGAGTTAAGAAAAAAACTAGATGACATGATTTTATCGTATTGCATGCGATAATCTTATAAGTATTTATATAATAATCTCTAAAGATGATTAAAGAGTTTCTCAATGATTTAAAGCACTTGATGGGTCTAGGCGGCTTTCTCTTTATAGCAGGCCTTTTGCTCCAGGACGCGACACTGTTTCTTATTGGCTTTTGGTTTGTAGGATTCACATTTATTGTAGACCACGGCACAAGAAAGGCCTATGAACGCGCAAAATCAAAAAATATTTAAGAAAATGCAAGAACAATAAATATGATGATTGAATACGCAACATTTTTTCTCGCAATACTTATACCAAATATTTTAAGGCAACTTGTTTATTTGCGCGCTTGCAAAAAAAGCAGATCATACGGATTCATAGTAAGCAACGAAACAAGACGTATGCTTGAAAAAGGCTGGCTTCCATGGGCAGGGATTCTTGAAGAAATCTTTTTTGCAACTTTATGGACTTTCTTTTGGTTTGTAATAAAATGGGAATGGCTTGCCTTTGGATGGGTAAGCGATGCTTTGCTTGACTGCGCAATCGCATATTCTTATGCGCATGGCAAAAGAAAACCTAAAATTTTGTTTGCAGGAACACGCGGCTCTTTTTTTGTAAGAGAGATATTACTTCCTTATTTAATAATAGGTCCTGCTTTGTGGATTTTAGGGCTTAATATATATGCGTACGTTGCTGCATCAACAATTATATGCATTGCATTGCTTAAGGTGTGAAATATGGGTCTGCAAGAGTTCTTTAAGGAAGAATACTTTAACAGCCTTGACTTTGAAATTAAAAAAGAAAAATTCATGTTGCTTAAAAATTGGATTAATAAGGGTTTTCTTGACAACGAACTGCTTAACATATACAACAAAATAAAAGTAGACTTCGGCATGCAAGTGCAACCTCCAATCAATACAATGCTTGAATACTCCTTGCAAGTAAATCAGCTTTTAAAACTTGAGATAATAAAAGGCTTCAAAGACGATGCAAAAAATTCGCGCATATATTACTATCCTGCAAAAGATTACTTTAGAATAATTGTTAAGTAAAAATTTTTAAATAAAGCGCAATATTCTATACACACATGAGGTCTTTATACGAACCAGGAGAGGATACAGAACTTTTAATAACTCAAGTTGAAAAGCTTGCTTACGGAGATGTTCTTGACATGGGCACTGGCACAGGCATGCTTGTAAAAGCTGCGCTTAAAAACAAAAACGTAAAAAGCGTTACTGGAGCAGACATAAACCCATATGCAGTTGAGTACTGCAAAAAAACAATCAAGGGCGCCAAGTTCGTGCAATCGGACCTTTTTGAAAACATCAAAGGCAAATTTGACGTAATTACATTTAATCCGCCGTATCTGCCTGAAGAAAAAAAAGAAGATTTAGAAACTGCCTTAATGACATCAGGAGGATACAAAGGCTACGAACTTCTAATAAAGTTCTTAAAGCAGGCAAAAGAGCACTTAAAAAAAGACGGATTTATACTTACTGTTTTTAGCACCCTAACAGGGCCTGAAGAAGTCTTTAAGGAGGCAAAAGAATTAGGATATGACGCAGAAATTCTAGACTCTAAAAAATTATTTTTTGAAAAGTTGTATTGCGTGAAATTTAAATTAGCTCATTAATTATTGTGCGAACATCATTAAATATTAATCTTAACTTTTTCTCTTGTTTATCATTTAATTCATAACCGCTGTCTTTTAATGCGCCCAAAATTTCAATAGCATAATTATTAACCCCGCTAACGCTTGCTGACTTAACACCAGGCATAGCATTTAGTTCGAGTACGTAAGGGTACACTTCTTTACCTTTTAATTTGATAGCATATGGATTGTCTGTTTCTTGGCTGGTTTTTGACCATAACACATCCACGCCAGTAACATTGATGTCAGGAAAACATTTGCAGGCCTCAATAGATAATTCTTCTGATTTAACAATGCCTTCTTCTCCTAACAAATTATACAAATCCGTGTAATCCCCTTCAATATTTTCATTAGCTGAAATATTAGTAATTAACTCATTATTGCTTATTCTTACTAGTTGCGCTGTTACGCCTTTATTGTATTTAGGATATACTAACAGCTCCCTAATGTCAAAAATCTTTAATTGTTTTTCATGCACAAGCCTTAGTGGCTCAATCCAATTTTGCACAACAACACCAGTTTTTAACAGCTCGTCAAGGAACTTAACCAGTCTTTTCTTATTAATAATTAAATTTGTAACATTATTAGTCACCTTTAAATAATTGCTTTTCATAACTGATTTTTTAGTATATGTTGTACTAATTAAATAAGAATTATTTGCATTTTTAATTCGTGTTATTCCCCTTCCAATACTGCCACTGCAAGGTTTAATGCATATGGGCCTGTCTTTTATTATTTCAATTAACTCATCAAGACTAATATCATTGTACAAAGTTGGATGCGGTATGCCATTTTTAATGAGTATTTCGCCGTGAATTTTTTTATTTCTTAGTTCAAGTATCCCTTCAGGCCCGTTTACATATGTAACGTTTCCATACTCTTTTTTAATTCTAGAAACTATTGTGCGAATACCTTTTTTTAATTCATTATAAAAGCTTTTTCCAAAATAGTTATCTTCTGGCGTCTTTCTAAGCAACTTTACAATTATGTTGTCTGAAGCAGGATCAGGCAGAGGCGTTTCCATATCTTGAAATGAGTTAAGATGCGCAACTTTAAAATCAATTTTTGATTCAGGAAATTCTATGTTGTGCGCTTTTATATTATAATTTAATCCTTTAAGCTTTCTTATTTTTAAACTATCAACTACTAAAATATAAGATGCCACGTAATTCATCGTATTATTGTCTCGCTACTTTTTAATAAATTTTTATATAATTCATGCATTACTTTTATCATGCTTATTATTGATTTTCATGTGCACTTGGGGTATGCAGTTAGTAATGCTAAAAGCACTGAAAAAGGAATTCTTCGCTCACTTAAAGACGCAGGCGTTAGCAAGGCTGTGGTCTTTCCAACCAAAAGCATAAATCGCAGTTATCAATATAGAACATTAAATAAAAAAGTTATGGCCTTTTATGAAGCAAACCCAGATCTAATAATCCCTTTTATAAGACTTAAACCAGGTTTTACTCAAAATGAGTTAGAAGCTTACGACAATATTAAAGGCGTTAAAATTCATTTAAGTAGTGATGGTTGGACTATGGATAAATTTCGCAAAGCACTATTAATTCTTAAAAATACAAACTTACTTGTTTTATTTCATTCAACTAGCGACTTGATTAAAAAAGTAACCCCTATAATAAAAGAATTTAATTCGATTAAATTCATTGCAGCGCATGGAACAAGAAATAAAAATTATTTAGATGCATTTAAAACATGCGCTAATCTTTATCTTGATACTTCTATTCGAACTAGCCCGTTCGCGTTGAAGATCTTAGCAAACATTGATGAGGATAGGATTCTTTTTGGAAGCGATTACCCATTTTCAACACCTAAGATAGAACGTTTAAAAATCGAGCTAACGCCTGAAGAATATCTTGCACCTCTCCAGAAAGAAAAAATATTAGGTCTTAATGCAAAAAAATTATTAAACATTTAGACATACTATACTCTAATATGAAACTCTTATTTGTGTGCACAGGAAACATTTTTAGAAGCATGACTGCTGAATACTGCCTTAAAGACTATATTAACAAGCACAACATACAAGGAATTGAGGTTTCATCAGCAGGCACTTGCAACATATATTATGAAGTGCTTCCTGAAGTTATTCGAGCATTAAAAACATACAATATCGACGTATCCAACCATAGGCAGACTTTTGTAACGCGCGGATTGTTAGAAAAACAAGACTTAATAGTCGCCATGTCAAAAGAGCATCAAAAAGAGCTGGAAGAAAAACATGGTATTAACTCAAAGCTTTACAATGAGTTGTGCTATGGAGTAAAAACATCAATACCAGATGTAATTGACGTGCTTCCTGACTGGGAGCAAAACAGGAAAGCAGCAGAAAAATACATAAAAAGCGTTATCAAATACATTTATAATTCAACGCCGCTGCTTGTTAAAAATATCATATAAGTCTTTTCTCTTCATGCTTGCCAGTTTCATCACCATCTTACTTCCTTGCATTGGCCAGCCATCCACTTTTATATCCTCCTCATTTAGACCCATGTAACATATCTTTGCGCTCCAAAAATCAGCGCTTCATACAAAAACTCTCTTTCATATTTTAAAAATTGAAGTAGTTTTAAGCCTTTTATAATATAATATGAATATTTACCTATTCCCAACATTCCTTTAGCAAAAATTTGCCCTTATTTGTTGTTATAATATATGCTGGCTGAACATTACTTGGCCTATTGATGCATTTGAAACTCACTAGCTTGCCAATATCGTAATGTTCCAATATATTCAAAATATCATATTTTTTTAATTTCATTTTTATTATGTATGCATTAATATTATAAATTCTCTGCGCAGATGATTACATATGAAACTCATTGTTTGCTCCCCAATGCAGTTGCCAGCGCTTAATGGCACGACTATTTATGCAGAACAATTAAGAAAGTATTTTAATGCCAAAGTCGTGGCGTCAAATGCGCTTGACTGGAAAGCTGTGTATAAAAAAGGGAAAAAAGGCAAGGGGCATAGCATCATTTACAATCCTTTATTTAAAAATTCAAAAATATTTGTAAAAGCTGAGCGGGCAACTAGAAAACTGCCATTATTAAATTCAACAATTCACGGGCCAGTGGCGCCAGGCATGCTGCCAAAACTTCTAAGCATGAACTGGGATGTAATCTACTCTTTGACGCTCCCCTTTTTTAATAATTACATAGCATTGTGGAGTGCGAAAATCCTCAAAAGGAAATGCGTAATTACCCCTTTTTACATTAAAGGGGCTGTGCCAGACTCGTATGCAAAACTATTAAAAAAGTATGATTTGATTTTTGCTTGCACTAAATATGAAAAGCAATGTTTAGAAAAATTAGGGGTTAAAAATATAAAAATCAGTCCTATGTGCGTTGACCCAAAACCTTTTGAAAAAGCAGATGGCATAAGATTTAGAAAAAAGTACAAAATTAAAAGCAATGAAAAAATCGTGCTCTTTGTAGGCAATGCAAATTATGAAAAAGGCGCGTATGCGTTGCTAAAAGCTGCAAAAAAAGTAAGTGCGCGTTTCGTGTTCTTGGGCTCTAGAACTCCGGGCTTCAGGGCGCGCGCAAAAGGCCTAAAAAATGTGCTGTTAGTAAATCCCCAGTTAAAGAATAAATACGACGCTTTTGCTGCATGCGATGTGTATGCAATGCCTTCAAGAATAGACGCTTTTGGAATTGCATATTTGGAAGCTTGGGCTGCTAAAAAGCCGGTTATTGCTGCAGACACACTGCAGGCAAAAGAAATTATAGAAGATGCCGGGCTTTTGGTAAGATTTAATGATGTTAAGTCTTTAACCAAGGCAATAAAAGAATCCTTTGGCAGAAGGAATTTGGGACTTAAAGGCTATAAAAAATTAATAAAAAATTATACTGAAGAAAAAGTAATGAAAAAATTAAAGGGCATCATAACGAGTTTGTGCTGACTATTTTTATTATGTCCCCATCTTTTAGCACATAATCTTTGCCCAACACTTTCTTTGTTTTAGCATCAATTGCTTTTATAAAATTGTCCCCAAGTTGAGTATGGATTTTGTACGCCAAGTCAAGCGCTGTTGCTTCTTTTTCAAGCAAGTAAGCATCTGGCAAAATGTTGCCTTTGCTGTCTGCCCACTTGTTTTCGTCTTGCACAGGATAGACGACTTTAAGTTTAAGCAAGTCAAAGACTGCAGAATTAATGCATTCTTGCACGCCTGTTGAATTATGCTTTTTAAAGAATGCCCTTATGTAGCTAAGGCCCTTTTTCTGCTGGTCGCTCATATCTTTTAATTCTTTAAAAGCGCTGTTTCCAGGAACATACTTAATGAATCCTTTCTCGTGCGCCTCTCTTAAAGTTAGCTCTATTAAAGCGCTTGTTGGAATGACAACATTGTTTTTAAAAGCTTGCTTTAATTTTTCATAATTCTTGACACTTTCATTACAATCTATTTTATTAGCAGCAATTAAGAATGGCTTTGAAAGCTCTCGCAAGCGTTTTGCAAACTCATCTATGCTTTTAAAGTCCTTTAATGCCTCTTTAATGTGGGCTTCATGAATGCCTAAGCCAGAAAGCTTTTCTGCAAGAAGTTTAGACGGCTTTGCATCTGTTCTTTTTTTTACAACTTCCCACTGTCTTTTTATGATTCCAAAAAACCACTTATCAATTTCCTCAAGAACAAATTTGACAGTTACTGCAGGATCATGATTTTCTGCTGGCTCGCCTTCGCATCCTGTGCGTCCTGAAACGTCAACAACAACAATAAAAGCATCGGCAGTGCTTAAGTCATTCATAAATTGATTGCCAAGGCCTCTGCCCTCAGAAGCGTGCGGGACCAAGCCTGCAACATCCAAAAGCTTCACAGGAATAAAGCGGTTGCCATTAATGCAATATCCATGATTAGGGTTGCAATTTTCTTTAGGGCATTTAACTTTTACATAACCAATGCCTTCATTAGGCTTTATAGTTGTAAAAGGATGAGGTGCCACCTCAGCGCCAGCAAGGGTCATTGCATTAAACAGTGTGGACTTCCCCTGGTTCGGCGCGCCAACAATGCCTATTAACATCTAATGTGATGTACAAAGCATAAAATTATATATATTGTGATAATTTTAAAGTTGAATAATGAATGTAGCACTTTCTAAACTGCTTCTAAAATGGAAAAAGAAAGCAGATAGCATGCATCATCAAAATAATGTACTAGAGGCAATACTTTATTATACACTAAATGATGTAAACAAAAGATTTCCTCCAAACAGAGAAAGTTTGTTTTATCGCCTTTCAAATGCAGTGATTAAATACGTCGGCGGCACTCCAAGAAAAGTCTTAAAAGACCCTGATTCAAGAGGTTTTTGGTGGGAACGCAGACACAGAGACCACTTAGAAAAGGAATTAAAAAAGGCTGACTTTAAATTGCAACCATTAATTGAAAATGCAATACTTAAAATGACTGAGCAGATATGCAACGAAGAGCCGTTCTGCGGATTATACGCATTTTACAGAGGCGTGCACAAACATTTAGATGAAAATTATTCACCTTCGTATGAGTACCTTTCGCACATTAAAAACAAAATTGTTCCAAGATTTAATGAAAAAGAACTAGAAAATATAAAAGGCATCGCAAGTTATTATTACGACATATGAACCAAAAAATCTTTGACGCCCACGTACATTTAGGGGTGTGGGGTAAGCAAGTTATTTTTGACAATTTGATACAGCCTTTCAGGGGCAGGGAGATAAAGGATTACAAAGATGCTGAATTTTTTATGAGAAAAAATAATGTGTCAAAAGCCATATTTGTGCCGCATTACAAGCCGGACCAGGCAAGCAGTTATGCTGACAATTATTTAGTGGTTGATGTTACAAAAAAAGTTGAAGGCGCGTATGGAGGGCTTTATTTTAATCCTGAATACAGATTTACAGAGCTTGTTGAGGAGCATTTGAGATTGATACAGGACAAGATACTTGTAATTAAGATGAGTCCAGATGCGTGGCCTAAGGGAGTTACTCCAGACCCAAAAACGTGGAGCAAAGGTTTTAGGGAGAATATGGAGAAAATAATAGAAACTGCAAGGAATAAAAGATTAATGATCCAGTTTCATACAGGCTCTGGAAACAGCGACCCAAAGAATTACGTGCCTTTTGTAAATGAATACGGCGATGAGTTAAGACTTCATTTTGCGCACATGGGCGGAAGCGCAGGAGGTCATTTCAGGTTTGTGCCTCAATTCATCAAGTGGCTAAAAGAAGGAAAAGAATTTTATTGCGACACTAGTTATTGCAGAGGGTTTGCCCCGCATTGGCTTATTAAAAAGTTGGAAAATGAATTTTATGAAGGGTTAAAACACGTATTTTTCGCAAGTGACGAGCCGTGGGGAATATTTGAAAGCGAGTACTGGCGCGTAAACGCAGTTGATACTCTTAAAAAAATAAAAGAAATGATATTCTACAAAAATGCTGAAAAAGCGTATTTAAAGATTTAATTTTTAAAGTAATCAGAAAGCACAGAAGAATACTCGTTGACAACTTTTTCTAGGCGCTCTTTTACATTCAAAAGGTCTATTTTGTATGTGTTGAATTCAACAAGCAAAGACAATGTTTGGGCATTGCCGCGAGCACTGCTGTCTTTTACTTGGAAAAAATAGCTGGCTATAAAACCCTTTTCATGGGGGACAATCATCAAAGGGTTTTTGGGGAGCCAACGTCAAGGGCGCTGCAAATAATTCTATCTTTTATGATTTCGGGTCCTTTTATAGTGTTAAATCTGCAGAGTTCTGAGCGCACGTTGTATTTGTCAGCAATGTCTTTAAGTTTGCGCATAATAATGTAATTAGAATTAAATAAGGATTCATAGTCCTCGTATACTGCTAGCGTCGACATGATATCACATAGTTTTAATATATATTAGTAATTAATATATAGCAAATCTTTATATATTTTGCTGTTTAATAATATATACATTATGTTTGACTTAAGGACAGTTATTTTAAAGATATTGTCAAAATCGCCTAAGCACGGGTATCAATTAGTTAA
Source organism: Candidatus Parvarchaeota archaeon (assembly GCA_017608505.1). Classification (GTDB taxonomy): domain Archaea; phylum Nanobdellota; class Nanobdellia; order WJKC01; family WJKC01; genus JAFCFT01. The sequence goes on from JAFCFT010000012.1 coordinate 9,940, forward strand.
AGACATTGAAAAGACATTAGAGAGAAAAACGTCTTTAGGAGGCGTGTATCCTATACTAAATGAATTAGAAAAAAATGGATATATAATAGGGCATGAGATGGTTGAATATGGAAGATTTAAAAAAGTGTATTCTTTGACAGAAAAAGGAAAAGAAGAACTTAAAAGGATTGAAAAAAGATTTTATAAGTTTAAAAGATTCATGGAGTCTTAAAATGAACGATGTTGTTGTTATTGTGGAAAAGTCAAAGTGCAATCCTAAAGCTTGCGACTATTTGTGCATGCGCGTGTGTCCTAGGAACAAGGCTGGCGACGAGTGCATAGTTGTGGACCAAGACAAAAAAGTAGCAATAAATGAAGAAGTGTGCATTGCATGTTTAATTTGTCCAAAAAAATGCCCGTTTAAGGCGTTAAAGGTAGTGCGCACGCCTAAGGAGCTTAAGAAAAATCCTGTGCATAGATTTGGACAGAATGCTTTCAGACTTTACGGGCTTCCAATACCTAAAAAAGGGCAAGTAATTGGTTTGCTTGGCGCTAACGGCATAGGCAAATCAACAGCAATTAATTTGCTTTCAGGCGAATTAATGCCAAATCTTGGAGATTGGACCAAAGTTGCGACAAAAGAAGAGCTAATAGAATTTTTTGGCGGAACAGAAATCCAGCAATATTATGAAGACATGTTTAACAAAAAATTAGACATTGCTTACAAGCCGCAGTATATTGAGCTGATTCCAAAAAAATTTAAAGGCAAAGTTAAGGATTTGCTGAAAAAAACTGATGAAACAGGAAAATTTGAGGAGATTGTAGACAAATTAGAGATTAGAAGCATTCTTGAAAGAGACATAAATTCAATTAGCGGTGGCGAACTGCAAAGGGTTGCGATTGCTGCAACTTTGCTTAAAAAAGGGAATGTGTTTTTCTTTGATGAGCCTTCAAGCTACTTAGACATTAGGCAGAGATTAAAAGTGGCAAAAATAGTAAGGGGCTTGGCAATGCCTGAGCGCTCAACATTTGTAGTTGAGCACGACTTAATAATGCTGGACTACATGACAGACCTAATACACATTTTCTACGGCGAAAAAGGCGCTTATGGAGTAGTCAGCTTTCCATACTCAAGCAGGATAGGGATTAATTCGTATTTGTCAGGATACTTGCGCGAGGAAAACATGCAGTTTAGGGATGAGGAAATTAAATTTGTTGTTAAAGAGCCTGCAAGACTTATTAAGCGTGAAGTCATGGTTGCTTGGCCTCATATGCGAAAGTCGTACAAAGATTATCATTTGGAAGTAGAAGCGGGCCACTTATTTAAAGGAGAAGTTGTTGGTGTTGTGGGTCCAAACGGCATTGGAAAAACTACGTTTGCTAGAATGCTTAACGGAGAAGTAAAGCCTGATGAAGGCGAACCTGATTTAAAAATTAAAATATCATACAAACCGCAATACATTAAAACAAGTTCAGAAATGAGCGTGCAAGACTATTTAGAGACTTTTAGAGACTATGCCCAGCTAAAGCATTACTTTAGGCACCTTGATTTAAATGTTATAATGAAAAGAAAGCTTTGCGAATTAAGTGGCGGAGAACTTCAAAGAGTAATGGTTGCAGGATGCTTGCTTAAAGAGGCAGACTTTTACTTAATTGACGAGCCTGCAGCGCACTTAGATGTCGAGCAAAGAATGGCTGTTGCCAAAGCAATTAAAGAGATTATCCACTACAGGCACAATGCATCTGCTCTTGTCATAGACCACGACATAATGTTCCTTGACTTCATCAGCGAGCGCCTGCTTGTTTTCTCAGGCGTGCCTGCTGTAACTGGCCATGCAACAGGACCATTTGAAATGCGCGAAGGAATGAACAAATTCCTGCAAGAGCTTGGAATTACATTTAGAAGAGACGAACACACCCACCGCCCAAGAGCAAACAAGCCAGGAAGTCAAAAAGATTTGGAGCAAAAGAAAAAAGGAGAATATTATTATTCTTAAAGATACTATGTAATAACTTAATGAAACGCCTGCTCTTTTTGATAATTGCGCTTGCAATTTTAACTCCAAGTTTTTCTGCAATGTGCGCTAAATATGAAGTGTGGAATTGCAGAAATCAGCATGATTGCGAATTGGTCGGAGGAATATGGTGCGGACATTTGCAATGATGTAAAATGCCCTGAGTGCAGTAAACGCCGTGGAATTGTTTGGTGCAGATTGCACTAGCAAGCCTTGTCCTGAATGCAACCCATATAACCCGGATGCCCTAATGGAATGGAATGCGTAGATAATGTCTGCGTGCAAAAAGCAGTTTTATATGCAAAAGTAATGATGATTGCTTTTGTTTTAAAGGGTGCGGAGTAGTTAATAAAAAATGCGAGCTTGCAAATCCAAAATGCGCAAACATAACGCTTTTGTGCAGCAAGGCACTGCCAGAGTGCATTAATGGGATGTGCAGGCTAAGGCTTGAAAGCGTTGGAGGCAACGATGTCATAAAATACATTTCAACACTTAAAGAGCTAAAATTAAGACTTTTAAGTTTTAATAAGTCAATAATGGATGCGCTTGACTTGATGAAGGCAGCATACAATTTTTATAGCATTATATGGTTTAGCAAAGAGATAGAATATTTTTTGAAACAATAAGTGAAATTGAAGATTTTTACAATGAATACGCATTGCTAATTGGGTAGGGGATTTGTTAATAGTGGGTGGCATGTAATGAATGAAAAGCTGCTAACTGGCGCAGGACTTGCACTTGCTTTGCTTTTTCTTACATTATTAATTATAGTGTTCTCTGCTGAAAAACAAGTTGGTGAAACCTATAAAGTATATTACAAAAACAGAGATTTCGCAAGAAGGGGAAATTCTTACTTTAAGCAATAAGTCTGCAACAGACATAGTCAATATGCAGATTTATTTAAGTCTTAAAGTTTTTATAAGAAAAAAGCATTACTTATGGCGATGAAGTACAAAGATTTCTTAGATCTAAAATACGAGCCAAAAAAAGAAGACCTAATTTGCTTGTTTAAAGTTAAGCCTGCAAGAGGGTTCAGTATGAAGGATGCAGCGTCAAGGGTTGCAGCAGAAAGCAGCAACGGCACGTGGACAGCTCTTAAAGCGCCAGCGCATGTAAGAACGCTAAGCGCAAAGGTGTTTGACATTAAAGGAGAGTACGTTAAGATAGCGTATCCTATGGAATTGTTTGAGAAGGGCAACATGCCGCAAATAATGAGTTCTATAGCAGGAAACATTTTTGGCATGAAAGCTGTAAATTCTTTGCGGCTTGTTGATGTTAGTTGGCCAAAGAGTATTGTGCGCTCATTTAAAGGTCCTCAATATGGAATTAAAGGCATAAGAAAGTTGTTAAAAATCAAAAACAGACCAATAACTGCAACAGTGCCAAAGCCTAAAGTAGGATTTTATCCAGAAGAGCATGCGCGCCACGCATATGAATTGTGGACAGGAGGAGTGGATTTGCTTAAAGATGACGAAAACTTAAGCAACCAAAAATTTAACAGATTTGAAAAAAGATTAAAATTATGCATGAAAATGCGCGACAAGGCTGAGAAAGAAACTGGCGAAAGGAAAAGCTATCTCGTAAATATAACTGCTGGTGTTGATGAAATGAAAAAAAGGGCAAAACTTGCAAAAGATTTTGGCAACGAGTATGTAATGCTTGATATACTAACTGTTGGATGGGCGGGCGTGCAGACAATAAGAGATTTATGCAATGAACTAGGGCTTGCAATTCATGCGCACAGAGCGTTTCATGCAGCTTTTGACAGAAATCCAAATCATGGAATGTCAATGAAAGTAATAGCAGAAATTGCTAGAATTCAAGGAGTTGATCAATTGCACATCGGCGGGCTTGGAAAACTTGCTGGAGCAAGGCGCGAAGTTTTAGATAATTATATTAAATGTTCCAAAGATTCGAACAAAAAAGGATTTGAGGTCCTTGCGCAAGAATGGCATGGCATAAAGCCAGTTTTTGGCGTATGTTCGGGCGGCTTGCATCCAGGCATTATCCATAGGTTGCTTAAGTTGCTATCTACAGACATAGTCATTCAAGTTGGCGGAGGCGTTTTTGGTCATCCAAATGGGGTAAAAAGCGGCGCACTTGCCTTAAGACAAGCAATAGACGCCTATATGCAAGGCGTTTCAGTAACAGAATATGCAAAAACGCACAAAGAGCTTGCGCAAGCATTAAAGACTTGGGGGCATAAAACGCCAATATAATCACAAGATATTTATTTGAAAGATTAGTTATTCTATGCAATGGTAAGCAAATTGTTGCTCGCTGTATCAATTACATTGGGGACATTGGCAGTTCTTGGAGTCACAGGCGATTACTTGGCAAGACAATATTTTGGTGTTGGTTTGTTTGATTTGCTTTCTGCTATTGCCAAATCAGGCGCAACATTAGAAGGGGCTGCAAGTTTTGACACAATTACTCCTGAAATGATAGGAAATGAAACATATAATAAGTTGTTGCAAGAAAAGAACACGCTTGTGCAAACGTTTTCAGGAATAAAAGAACAAATCCAAGAAGTCGTAAACAGCAATCCAGAGTTGACTGAAAGCCTTAAAAATGCTCTTGGGGAAAATTACTCGGTGTACTTGTTTAGTGTTTACAAGTATGGCAACTTAACATTCAAAGTTTTTGAGTGGAGCGTAGGATTAACTGGAGGCAATATCACGCTTTTTGACGAAGGCAAAGTATTGGACAATTACAATGTGTTAATACAAATGGACCATAGTATTGCAAGCGATGTTTTGTCAGGCAATGCAGATACTGAGAAGATTGCGGGGTGGATTACTCAAGAAAAGATAAAAATTAATCCAATAACAGAAGTAACAAAAGTCACGGCAGTGCTTCCAGCAATCATTAACGCAATTCCAAAATAAGAAAATCTTTTGCTTCGATAGTGTTCTTAAAAATGCTTTTTGCTTCTTTTATCAAAGGCTGCACATTCTCGTAACGCTGGCTAAAATGCGTTAAAACCAATTTTTTTGCATTAGATTCTTTAGCAAGCATGCCTGCCTGCTTTGCAGTTAAATGCTCATACTCTAAAGCCTTATCTTCTTTGTCAGACATGTATGTTGCTTCGCATATAAGTATGTCAGAATCCTTGATTAAGTTTTTTAGGTCTTTAAAATAAATAGTGTCTGTCAAATACACTATTTTTTTGCCTTTTTTTATGTAAGTGGCGTCTTTTGCTTTAATTAGCTTGCCTTTGTATTCAACATCTAATCCTTTTTGCAGCTTGCCCAGCACTGGATGCTGGACAAGGCCAAATTTTTTTGTGTACTCTATGTTGATTTTCCGCTTGTCAGCCTCTTTAAATACATATGCTAAAGTTGCGCTTCCATGCTTTACGCGGAATGCGCTTATAGTAAAGTCTTTTGCTTTAAGAACAGGCCTGCATTCGCCTAATTTTAAGTCAAGCTCGTGCACTTTTAATTCGTATTCTATTTTAAAATCGAATGCTTTTAACAGGCAAGCTACTCTTTTTTTTGAGCCTTTTGGGCCGTATATGTTTAAAGCAGTTTTTCTTTTGTTGCCTGCCATTGACTGGATCATTCCTGCAATGCCCAAAGAGTGGTCGCCGTGCCAATGCGTAATAAAGATATTGTGTATTTTCATAGGGCTTATTCCTGCAATTCTTAATTGCCGCTGCGCGCCTTCTCCGCAGTCAAATAATAGATAACTTCCATTTTTTATCATTAAGACGCATGGCTGAGCCCTCTCTTTTGTAGGGAACATGCAGCTTGTGCCTAAAAACAAGATTTGCATGGATTTTAGAAAATTTCATGATTTAATAAAGGTTTTGAACAGCGAAAGCATGGAATTTAAAAGGTTGCCAAGCCATTCAATTAGCAAATCAAATAATCCGCATTGCTTGCATATGTTTTGAGTCAATGTTTCTGTAAATTTAGTGCCGTATTTATCGTAGTACTCCATAATAAATTCAATAGTGTTGTTTCCGCATTTTGCAACATCGCTTAAAAGGTCAAAATTAATGACGCTGTATGTCTTGTTTAAAATTGTGCTGTTGCTCCAAATGTCAGTTTTGATTGTTAAATTGTATTTTTTTATTGGTTCGTTGTCTGTCTTGTTAATGTGAAGTTTAAAAACAATTTTTTCGTTTCCTGCAAATGTTGTATGGCCTTCATAAGACATTACTAATCCTGGTTTTTTTGCAAATATGATGTTTGTAGAATTTTTGGCAGTGGTGTTGTTGCTTGTGGCATACACCCTTATTATATCTTCTCCAATACCTGTAGCATTAATAGGCTTAGAAATGTTTGCAATTTCATTAATTCTTAGTTGTGGTATTGTAAAGTTTAAAGGAAATGTTATGTCTGAAAAAATATAAACGCTTATGTTGCTAAGCACTTTAGATCCAGTGTTTCTTATAATAAAGTTTAAAGCGGCTGTGCTATTGTAAGATATGTTTGGATATACATTTACATTACTTACTTTTAAGTTTCCAACGCCTTCGCTTTTTTTGCTTGCTATTTGCAAAAGCACGTCTTGAAGGCTTGTTTTCTGCGTTATTTTTGGGTCAACTTCAAGTTCTGCACTTAATTCTTTCATTCCAGGAAGTTTTACGCTTAAAGGGTGTGTTACATGTTCCCCCAATGAAGGGGTTTTTAAAACAACATAGTCAACAGTATAATTTTTAGGCTTTAGAATGACAGGGTTTACTCTGCCTCCTTTTTCAATTACCATTTCAGGCGTTGTTATCAGATTATAAGACAAAGGCACATAATACTCTGTAGGGTTGTAAATTTTTATAGTAAGCAAAACATAATCGTTTTCACCGGTTTTATTTTTGCTTAAATTTATCTCCCCATTGAAAATGACGGACTCGGGATTTTCTTCTACAACTTTAATAAATCCAGGCGCGCCGGTGCTTAATGAAGAATTTAAGTAACTTGGAAGGTTGTTTTTTATGTCTAAATTATTTATGTCGTATCCTGCCACAGCAGTTGATATAAAGTTTTGCGTGACATTTGCGCCTCCATACATCTTTATGTGCGAAGGGTCCAACCAGCCAAACTCATCGTAAGTGACATCAACAGGCATCCATTTTCCGTTTGGAAGCCAAACTTCTGCCCATGCATGCGGACCAAAATCTTCAATGTCGTTGCTGTATGCATATCCATATACATATTTTACAGGAATGCCAATGCTTCTTGCCAAGCTCATAAACAATACTGTAAACTCGTCGCACACCCCTTTCCTTGTTTCATAAACAAAGCTTGCTTTTTGAACAGAACGCAGATAAAGAGGAATTTTCTCGTATTGGATATTGTTGATTACCCATTCCCATATCCGCATAACAGCGTCTAAATAGTTTGTTGCGCCGCTTACTAGCTCGTTGGCTTTGTCAATTATTTCCTCATTTTTGTCAATATAATCACCAAATTTTAAATAGTCTTTTACGTCTTCTGGAATGCTGTCTGCGTCTAAAGGAAAACTTGTGATATTTTCCAATTTAATAATAGTTCTGTTTTTTAAGATTCTTGCATTAAAATTCCAAGATAAAGCATCTGCGTCTCCTTTATGAGAGTGCTCAAGATAAGAACCTTCTTTTGTGTTAACTACTTTAAAGTCGCTAAAATTTTTCAGAATATAATCGGCATCTTGCGCATATAAATACACTTTTTGCGTCAAATTAACAAGTCTCGCATGGTTGGACAAATGCAAGATAGAAATGTTGTTGCTTGCGCCGTAATCCATTACAAGAGAGCCTGCCTCATTCGGCAAGGCAAATGCGTAAGAGAATACAAATAAAGAAAGCATAAATATTCTTTTCATTTAAGATTCACTTTAAACATTCTTTTAAAATTGCCAAATATAATATCTCTTGTTTTTTCGTATGACATGTTTTTTATTTTTGCAATCTCTTTGACGCCTTCTATAACGTCTACAGGTTCTGCGCGCCTTTCCCTAGTTAAGCCCATAAAAGGAGAATCTGTTTCTGTTAAAAGCTGGTTTACAGGGACTTTTCTCACTAGTTTTTTAAATGACTTGCTTCTAACAATTATTGCGGGAATGCTGAAATAACAACCCATATCTACAAATTCTTGCGCAAGGCTTTGAGGGCCTGTGTAACAATGTATAATAGTTTTGCCTTCAAATGTTCTTAAGACTTCTAAAACGTCTTGTTCTGCCTTCCTGCAGTGTATAAGCACAGGCTTGTTTATCTCAATTGAAAGGTCCAGCAGTTTATTGAAAACCCATTCTTGCTTTGCCAAATCCTCTTTGCCCTTGCCCCAATGGTGATCAAGACCTATTTCGCCTATGCACACTATATTTTCGGCATTTTTTCTAATGTTGTCTATGCAAAAGTCTATTTCGCCTTCGCTTAGAGAAACAGCATCCCAAGGATACAAGCCCAAAGACGCATATACATTGCCATATTTTCTTGAAATTCTTAATACTGACTGATTATCCACAATTCCAGAACCTGCGCACACTATTAATACGTTGTTTTCTTTTGCTTTTTTTATTACATCTGGCAAATCTTGACTAAAAGCCTCGTGCGTTAAGTGCGCATGCACATCAACAAACATAAAAAAAAGAAAACAATTTGATTTTAAAAAACTTCACTTAATTTCTACTTTAACTTTTTTCTTTTTCTCTTCTTTTGCTGCAACTTTTGGTATTTTTATAGTCAATATTCCGTCTTTAAATTCAGCTTTTGCTTTATTAGGTATCACTTTTGCAGGCAAAGAAAATCTCTTGTAAAAGCCCTGATACGCTCTCTCCCTTTTATAAAACCCTTCCTTTTTCACTTCTTTTGAAATTTTTGCCTCTGACTTTACTTCTATCTCGTCTTCCATAATGTTTATTTCGATATCCTTTTTCTTGACGCCAGGAAGCTCCATGTCAATTATTATAGATTTTTCAGTTTCTCGTACATCAGTAAGCGGCTCTCTAATGCCTTCTATCATTAAAGGCCTGACTTGCCACTCTTTAAACAATTTTTCATAGCGCCGCCTCATTCGCTCCATTTCCTCAAATATGTCCCACAAAGGCATAATCATCACCCTCTTTATTACTTAAAGCAACAGTAAGAAATAAATCTTTCTCTGTCCTCTGCAAATATGTGGGTTTTATAAAATATATAGAAAATCTTGGAATTAATAAATCAGTGGATTTTGAAAATGCAAATTGCGAATACAACCCGAATCTCTCCATAGTCTTGCCGCTTGCAAAAGAATTTTTTGGCAGGCATATTGACGCTTTATATCTATGTCTTGGAAGCGACCTTTCAGGCGCTGGAAAATTCATAAGGCAGTTTGTAAAAAGATTCGACTCTGCTGACGAAATAGGCGACATATACTCGAAATCATTTTTAAAACAAGCAAAGAGAAAATATGACATAATAATTGCAACAGATGCTTACGAGCCAATTAGAAAGCTCCCTTGCGCAAGAAGACGCTTAAAAGAAAAAGCTTTAGTTGCTAATATTAAAAAACTGCTTTTTCATAAAGGCATTGCTTTGTTCGAGGACGACATAAGCAAAGAGTTGCAAAAAGACCTTGCCAAAAATTTTAATGTTGCAGCAATTGGAGACAAGTTTAAAATAATAATTGCAGAAAAAGAATAAAAAAAGTTTTTTCTTAAAGAATTATTTTGCCAATACAATTTCTATTGTTGACACCATTACTTGCTTCCCATTGCTTTCAAATTGCTCTGAACCTATATTTACTGCTTTAATCTTTGCCTCTTTGATGAATCTGTTTCTTACAACTTCTGCCACATCAACAGCCCTGCTTATGTATTTGCCTCTTGCTTTTATTGAAACCTCTTTTGCTCCGCTGTTGAATTGCATCACAACACCTGTGACATAGTTCATGAATGCTTTTTTGCCAATGAATACTTCAGAGCTTTCCTTTTTTTCAGCTTTTTTCTCTGCCATTAATAACACCTCCTCATTTTATTGTAAACACTAGTTTGTTAAGCTTGAAGTTAAGGATTTTTAATTTAAAAAGTTTTAGGTCTTAAACTTCGCACAATAAAAGATAGCATATTATAACAGTTGGTGGTATTTCTTAAAACTACAGAACCACACCATTTTATTTAAAACGCATAAGCCAATATCTAAATATTAACACAAGTTTCGACATCCCCATGCATTACTTGGCAAATTTTATTCCATAAGATAATTGGTATGCAAGCTCTTTCTTCATCAGATGATGAAGCCCTCAATTAGTTTGTTGTATTATGCCCCGTTTCATTGCCCTTAAGTAATTTAATTGCATTTTGATTACTAATTCTCCGATTTTATCTCCTTTCTTTACATGTTCTATTAAATCATCCTTACTAAATTTCCTTTTTCAGTCTTATTTTGTATTTCGTTGTATGCAACATTCCAGGTTATAGATTCTTATTAGAATACACTTTTAAGAAATGAATTATTATAATATATAAGTTACTCTCTATTTATACGAAATGTTTTTTAAATTTGTTTTTTGGAAAAAGATATAAGAATATTTTACTTAATTAATTCACAGAAATGCTGATAGAATTGCTGGCGGTTGCAGGAATCATTGGCTTAGTGTTGCTTTGGATGTTTAATTTTGCATTTAGAATAACAACATTCGTATTGCTGGGTGTTTTTTTGGCTTCGCTGTTTTTCAAATTTTTTGTCAGGAAATATGATGAAATGGAGCGCGCAATCATATTCAGACTTGGAAAATTCAATAGGATTGCTGGACCTGGCTGGTCAATAGTTGTCCCGTTCTTTGAAAAAGAATACGCAAAAATTGATGTTAGAACGCACATGATGAATATTGTTGTGCCAGTAGCATTCACAAGCGATGACTTAAGATTAAAATTAAGCGGAGTTTATTATTATAGAATTGTTGACCCAGAAAAAGCAATTTTAAGGGTTGAAAACTATCAACGCGGCATCAATAATCTTGTGCTAAGTGAAATGAGAAACACAATTGCCTCAATGACTATGAGAGAGGTTTTTGCAAATATGGGCAAATTAAATGATTTGTTAAAAGATGCTATAAGACATAAAACAATGAAATGGGGGATTGACATTGACATGGTGCAAATTAATGGAATAGCGCCTCCTGTTGAAATTGTTGAAGCAATGCAGGCTAAAGAAATCGAAGCCCAGCAACTGCAAGCGCAGCGCTTCAGGGCAGAAGCTAGAAAAGTTGCAATTGAAGCCATTGGAGAAGCAGCTGAAAAGCTTGATGACTTCAGCATCATGTATTTGTATTTAGAAGCCTTAAAAGAGTTAAGCAAGGGCCAAGCAACAAAATTAATCTTTCCAATGCAATTTTTTAATGTGCTTGAAGGAATGAAAAAAGATGTTGGAAAAGCCCTGGCAGGCTTAAACGTTGCAAGCATGGTAAATGCATTTAAAGATAAAATATTAGAATCGCAAAAGTGATTCTATTGCTAGAATTGATAAGATTTTCTATTGGTATGATATTTTTTGCAATAGCAGTGATACTCTCATTTATCCCGCTTCCAGAACCTAGTCAGACAAGCGTAATAGTAACATTATTCTTATTATTAAGCGCAACAATAGGTGTGATTCCAATTAGAAAAATAGGCGGGTTTGTCTATGATGTTTTGCTGTATTTTTTAATCTGGGTTTTGCCAATTATTGCAAGCAACCCAGTGCTTGCATTAATACAAGACAAGTTTATGGCAGCAATAGCAAATACGATGCCTATAATAGTAGCATTCTTAATAATAGACCTCGCACTTGACAGCCTGAGGGGCTTCACGTCTGAAGAATCTATATTTAATAATCTTACATTTGATGTGATTACCGTCTTTGTTAAGATTGGACTGCTTTACATAGCAGGAAAGCCATTATTTTCAGGAGTCTAATTAAATATATAAATGAGTAGCAATATAAAAATTGCTAATGGGTTCGGGTGTTCTTGACATAGGAACAATAGACAAAAGTGGCAAAGGAGACTTAATATTATACTTGATGAATTCTATGGGCCAATGTTATTATGTATACAATTTTAAAGATAAAGAGCCGCCAAAATACGAACCTCAAATGATCAGCGGGTTTGCTTCAGCAATATACACATTTCTTACAAGCAACATATATGAAATGTTTAGCATAAGTCCTGAAGAAAATAATCCTTATGAAAATGAAATATTAAGCGTAAGCAATAAAAGAGAATTAAAGTTTGAATTAGTGGCTGGAAAAAAAATACTAGGACTTTTGCTTTATTACAACTTGAAAATAGAAAATAGCGCAGTATATGATGCTCTTGCAGCAGTGGCAAAATACACTATTGCGTCTATAGAAAAAGAATACAAGGAGCAATTAAATGAAGGGAATAGTAAATGGACAAAGAATCTTGAAGCTGTGATAGAAAATGAAATTGAAAAATTAAAAGTGGAATATAATGCATCATATTTAAAAAGCATAATAAGCGAACTTGAAACGAGAAAAATAAGAAAAAATGAAGTGCAAAAGCTTAAAAAAATATATGAAGCAGAACAAAAATCTCGCGAAGTATTGGAAAAAACATATTATTCTTATTTATTTGAAATAAATAAAGAAGTTAGGGAAAAAATTATTGAGATTTCTTATTTAATTACTGTGCAAAATGTAATTAATAAAATAAATAAGAAACAGAAAGATATGTGGAGATTGTTTAAAATCCCCATAATTACAGAAAAAGAGTTTATAAAAAAGCGTTGAGACAAAGTTCTTGTGAAGGTTGTTTAAAATAGTTATTTACAATGACTTCTTTGTCTGGAAATCTTTTGCTCAAATAGTTGGCAAGCAAAGGCTGGATTTTGTGATTAAAATAATAATTGCAAAATAATTTGTTATTGACTTGCTTGAAAGTGCTAAAGATGCGGGCTCTGTGGTATTCTGAGCGGACTGAGCGGACCATGTTGCAGAATTTTGAGGCTTCAGGACTTTTGCGCATAAGAATGTATTCTGGGCCGTGAAGCAGGGCTTGTTGCAAGACTTTAAAAAGCAGATTATAATCTTTGTATTTGTGAAGAAGGAATAAAGAAACAGCATTTTTAAGTTTGGAAATGTCTTTTGCAGGTTCGTGGACCCACTCCCATTCAAGAAGGCATCTTTTTAAAGAGTAAGTGTTTACGCTTGGGCAGTTTTTTGAAAGAGATTCGTGTATTAGTTCTGCGTTCCAGACGTCAGAAAGGATTGCTGCTTTTAAAAGACTTATAAATGAGTCGTCATAAGTTAATCTCATGCGTATGAATAAACCCCAAAGCATTTTAAAGACAAAGAGAGCATATGGCCGTGTCCGGTAAACTCCATTAGGTAATGTGAAAAATAAAGGACAAAAAATACATATTGTGCACTTCAAAATAAGAACATGAAAAAACATTAAAACACATCATAGAACCTGGCAAAAAAGGAATGGCGTTGACAAGAAAATAAATGACTTTTACTTTAAGCTGGATAATATTAATAAGTTAGAATTGAATAAGATTAAATAATGAAAAAGGGTCTGCTTTGCTTTGTATGCTTGCTTGCGATTAATTCTGCTTTTGGATTGACAGTCAAAATATCGCCACAACAAACAAGGGTTGGCTTAAATGACAATTTAACGATTAATTACGAAATAAATCTTGATATTGAAGAATTAGTGAACTATACAATCATTATTTCAAACAAAGACCATCAATATACGATACTTAATGAAACCAATATTGCAACCCCAATAACAAATTCAATAAAATATAATGTATCAACAATAACAGCAGGAGAATATCAGCTTATTTTGACAATTAACTCAAAAACATTTCCAAATCTTGTTGTTAGAAGCCAAGACAATGTAACAATAGCAAAACTAACTTCATTTGAAATCGAAGACTTAAATAGAATATATGCAACAAATTTGGAAACACAAAAAAAATTGCTCATTGAAAATAATGGAAACACAGAAATTAATTTTGCAGTATATTTTACAAATGCAGAATCTGAAATAACAGTAAGCCCCCAAACATTTTCCATAAGAGCTGGAAAAAATAAGACAATAATCATATCTGTGAAAAGGCCTAAAAAGAGCTACGATGCCACATTGCACGTAATAGGCACTTATGAAGATGTTTCCACAAGTGTTGAAAGAAATATCAGCATAATAACTCCTTATGTAATATTAAATGTTTCAGATGTAAATATCACAAACATAGAAAACAGCACAAAAGTAACATTTTTAATGGAGAATTATGGCAACATGGATGTAAATTACACAATAAAGATAAGGTCTTTTGATTTTTCAAGCGGATTTAAAACAATTAGCAGAAAAGGGATTGCTTTAATGAACACAACAAATGAAGTGACATACTTTTTAAACAAAACAAAAGTGACAGGAATGACAATATATTACAATAACGGCACAGCAGATGTTGAATTAAAATTGAAACTTAGCATTTTTGATATGCCATTTGATGTAAAATTGTCACCGGACAAGGCGCTTTTAGCCATAATAGTTATATTAATAATAGGATTCGTAGTGTGGAATAAATTGTTTAGAAAAAAGCGACCTTAAAAATATTTAAATAAAAGAATATATTTTACAAAGGAACATGCCCCGCAATAGGAGGGGCCTGTACAACAACAGAAGAATACTGCGACGTTATGGGTGGCTGCGCACGCAATGTTATGTTAATGGTTCTTCTGGAGAATGTTCAAATGGAGAATGCATTATTTCAGAAAAATATTGTGGAGATAACATTTGCGAATCTTACGAATCAGATCCGTATGACAACAGATTAAGCTTTCAGAAATTGAAACTTCCATAATTTAATTCAATTAAAGTAGCAGCGCTCCACGCCTGAGCCCAAGCCCCCCTGCTTATCTGCATTTTTGCATCGCTTATTTCTGAACAATCTCCAACAGAACCTTGATAAAACAAATCTTGCATGCTTGCACTTCTTATTTTTTGCGCATATTTTTTTAATCCAGAAAAATTTTTCATGCAGATTGCGGCTATGTTGTTTAAATAATACCAAGAGTCTCCATTATGATAAGCAAAAGCTGCCTCTCCATCATCAACATCTCTGTATAAAACGCTTTTTTTGCTTACACTCGCAAGGCCTCCCCAAGAAAGCCACAATTCTTTTAGCAAATTCTTGAAAACTTGAAGCCACTCTTTTTTTGCCAATAATTCAGGATATATATAGCATGCAAGAAATGCATTAGGCCTTAAAGTAAAATCGCCTGGAGCATCAAGAAGCACGCCATTTTTATAAAAAGCACCCCTTACTTTCTTTTTTAACTCTTTTTCCATCAGTTTATATCTTGGCTCTTTTGCCACTCTACTCATTAATTTGTAAATATTTAATTGAAGCGCTTGTATTTCTATCCTTGCGCCGTCTCTTAGCAAAGAGTCCATCCAAGTTTCTTTAGGCTTGTTTATTACAAAGCTTTCTTTTGCTCTTGTTTTTAATATTGCGTAAACAGCGTCTTTAAATTTTCTTTTTATTAATTCTTCTTCAATCTTTGAAAATTTAAAGCCCATGTCCAAATAGTCATTTAACCGCTTTGCAACCCACCCAATCGAATCTGCCATTACAATTCCATTATGCGAGAACAAGCCTTGTTCAGGGATTCTTTTAACATAGTCAAAAATTATTTTCTTAAACAAATCAACTTCGCCTAAAATAAGAAGCGCTTTTAGAGATATTAATTCGTCTCTTATCCAAGGCTTGCAAAACCAAGGCAGGCCTGCAACAATTCTTTGCCTAAAAAAAAGCTTATTCAACGCGTTTTCAACAGGACTGCAGGGCTTTTTTTCAAGCTTTATTTTTAACAGCTTTTTTACATCATTTTCTATGCTCTTTAAATCAGTTCCTGCGCAAAAAGCAATTCTTGCAGGCTTCTTTATCTCTGCGCTAAATATTTCATAAACATCTCTATTTTCTGGAAGCGAATTTCTTTGCGAGTCTAACTCGTAAAAAACATTTGTTTTTTTCATGCAATCCACTAATTTTAAATTTGAAGCAATTGCAAGATACACATTTTCTTTAAAACCAAATTTTACAAATTTTACAGGACCTGCATTAATTATTTTTGGTTCAACAGACATCTCATTATTAAATATCTCTTTAAAATCAACCTTGATTTTTAGACTGCCTTTGCCTGCAACATCATAAACAAGCCCCATGATACCATAAGGCATATAATATGTTTCAATTAAAGAAGGCCTTTTAATGACTACAGCATCCTTAAACTTTTCAACTTCAACAGCCTCTTTGCCAGTGCTTACGGATTCAAGAGTTTTTACATACATCTCATTTATTTTTGCATATAGCCCATTGTACCGCGAATCTTGCGCGCCACTAAGATTTTGCGAAAAAAATGCATCTTTGCCATTTGCAAGCGTAAATTTTTGGCCTGCATACTGAATTTTTTTCTTTAAAACCCCTTCATTTGTATGGTGTTTTATTATCATAAGGACAAATTTAATAAAGAGTTTGAAGTTTATATTAGATATGGTGGCTGAAAGAGAAGTTAAAGTAATTGTGTACTCAACGCCAGCATGCCCTTGGTGCTACAAAGTAAAAGAATTCTTAGAAGAGCACAACATACCATTTATTGAAAAAGATGTTTCAGCAGACCGAGAGGCAGCCTATGAAATGATTGCCAAATCTCATCAAATGGGCGTTCCTGTAATTGACGTAAACGGCGAAATAGTCATTGGCTTTGACGAAATAAAATTAAGGCAACTTCTAAGGATTGAAGACTAAAAAACAAATTTTTATATTCTTATAATCCTTACATACTATTAGGATGAATATTGTTGCAGATTTCCTTTTAGGATTGCTTTTTCAAATGGGCAACCTCTTAGCAGTGCAGTTTTTAAATCTTGCAGTTTTTTGGCAGCTTCTTCCCATATATTCAACATGGTTTGCGACCCTTTTTATAACAAGAGGAAGAGAATACGAAGACGAAGCAAACAGATTCCTAAACGGCTTTGCAATTCTTTGGGTCGGCTTCCAGCTTGGAGAGTATGTAATTGAAAATTTTTTCACAGACCCAATGATAATCTGGAAAGCAATATTTGTTGTCATATTATTCATATACGCATATTTTGTAATGAAGCTTGTCTTGCAAGGTAAAGAAATAACAAAATACATTGCAAGAATAGGAGAGATATCAACAATAAACATTGCTGCCATGCTTTTTGTCCAAGACATCCTTGCAATAACAAGCATTATTCAATTTTTCCAGCTTTTGCTTGCATTTATAATAATATATGTGTCGCTAGACGCATTCATGACATGGCTCACTAAGTATTTGTGGAAGCGCATGGGAAAACCAATAGAAGAAGAAAAAGCGCCGCCAACACCACCTCCAAAACCTGTACCTAGATACGAAAGAATTACAGCGCCGCCAACTCGCCCAAGACCTGTTGCGCCGCCAAGACCTGTAACCCCGCCCACATATCCAACAACACCAAGACCAGCAAGACCCGCATATCCAGCACGAAGATACTAAACGCAAACTTTATATACTAACGTTATAAAGTGAAATAACATGGCTCTTTTTAGCAAAGGCAAAGCAAACTACTTTGGATATGAAAATTTCAAAGAGGATTTTTTAAGGAAACTGCAAATACCTTATGAAATTGCAGGCAACGCTGTTTTTAAAAATCATAAGCTTGAAGTATTGTTAATTGGAAAAGTCTACAGAGCAATGTTTGACGAAAATAATGAAATTTGCGGCACGTTATTTAAGATTCCTATAGAAACTCTGCCTTATTTAGACAAAGCATTCAAAGCTCCTCATTTCTACAAAAAAACAACTATTGAAGTTAAACTTAAAGACGGCACATTAGATCAAGCAATCGCATATTTTTATCATAACAGCGAAATATAACAAACTTTTTTATTAACATCTTCTTTTAACACACTAATGTTTAACTTTTTTAAAAAGCAGACTAAAAGATATTGTCTTAAAGTTAATGACTTAACAGTAAAATATGGAAAAAAACTTGTTCTTAAAAAAGTTGACTTCACTGTTGGAAAAGGAGACTTATTTGGAATCATAGGGCTCTCAGGCTCAGGGAAATCAACAATACTAAAAAGCATCTTAAGATTAATACGATACAAAGGAAGAATAGACTTTAATGAGAAAGGTGTTGGCTTTTGCCCGCAAGAAGATGCTTTTTTCTACGAACTTAGCATAAAAGAAAACGCAATATTGTTTGGAAGTTTGCAACGAATCAAATACACAACAATAATTACGAGGCTTAAACACTACATGAAAGAGTTGGAGCTGGACGAGCCTTTAAGCAAGCTTGCAGGCGAACTCTCAGGAGGCCAAAGAAAAAGATTAAACATAATCCTTTCGATCCTTAAAGAGCCAGGCGTAATAATTCTTGACGAGCCTTTTGCAGGACTTGATTACTTAAACAGACTGCTTCTTTGGCGCTTTATTACAAAACTTAAAAAAAGGGGCAAAACAATAATTTTAACTACGCACTTGCTTGAAGAAGCAGAAGACTACTGCAACAAAATACTTATTATTAAAGAAGGAAAACGTTTTGCTTTAGGAAGCATAAGCGACCTAAAAAGAAGATTTAAATTCAAATTATATGCAAGAATCAAAGTTTCATATATAAGCGCGGCCCTTCTTGAAAAAATCAAATATTATTCTAAAAAACGCAATATTAGAGTCTTATCTGTTTTTAACAATGAAATTTCTTTAGGCTTTCCTGGCGAAGACATTTACGAAAACTTCTTGAAATTCATTGAGCGGAGCGGAAAAGAATACAAAGTGATAGAACTTAAACCCCCAACACTTAATGAACTGTTTTTGGTGAGTCTTGCATGAAGCAAAAAATACTCAACGTCCTAACAAAGCTGAAAATCACAGGCTTAATCTACAAAGAGCTGATGCTTTTGTCAAGGCGCAAAAAAGCCCCAATACTTGTCATCCTTTTGCCAATAATACTCTCTATTGTATATCTTAGCACAACATATGCGCTTACAAATCCAGAAATAACGCTTAGCGTTGGCGTATGCAATTTTGACCCAAATCCAGAAGTCAACAAATTAATCTCGTCTCTTTCAGGCAAATTCAGTGTGCAAACTCTTGATAGCGAAAACTGTCTTGCAAATCTTAAAAACAAAATAAAAGACGGCACATTTCTCATAGGACTTTCAATACCGTCTGACTTTTCCTCAAAACTCTCAACTGCAAGGCAAGGAACCCTTACTTTTTACGTAGATGAGTCAAGACCTGCGCTTGCAGCAGTAGTAGGTCTAGTCTTAAACAGCGGGCTTTCAAGCTACAGCTCTGACGTAATTGCAGACGCTGAAAGCGAACTTCATAACTTTGCTTCTGAAGCCAGAACAAGGCTTGATGACGTAAGCTCTGTATTGAATCTAACTATAAAAACCTTAAGCGACAACAAAAACTTATTAGGACTTATGTATCCATTGCTTAGCTCTTATCTTAACGACTTGGATGCAAAGCTTAAAAGCTATGACAAAGATTTGGGATTTGTTGAAAACATAAGCGTTGCTTTCTTAACAAACCCAATAGTATTTAACCAAAAAAACATATATGATGTTGCAAGCCCAATCAGCTTTAATTTCAGCATTATCTTTACAATTGTTTCCCTATTCACGCTTTTGCTTCTGTGTTCAACAGGCTACATTTTTGACAAAAGAACTAATTACTTGCTCCGCATCCGCTCTTCAAAAACCCCTATTGTGCATTATATATTCATTAAAATGATTTTTTACTCATTAATATCAGGCCTTCAGTTCATCATGATTCTTGCACTAATGATATTCACGCAAGGCGCTACCTTTAACATTAATTTCTTAGGTCTTATAGCAACCTTTTTCCTTATAACAGCCATCAACTCACTAATAGGCATGCTAATAGGAGTCATTGCTAAAACAGAAAATGTTGCAATCCTTGTTTCATTAATACTTACTTTGCCTTTTATTTTTCTTTCAGGAGGGACAGTGCCTATAGAATTTTTGCCAGGCTTTTTGCAATTTATTGCAAACGCATTCCCTTTGCGCCTTGAAATACAGCTTTTAAAACTAACAACAGTCCTTGGATACAGCATTGAACAAATAAAACCCTTGTTAGAAACAGGCCTTGCGTATTTTGCCGTGCTTTTCGCGCTTGTATATTGTTTCATTAAGAAGGAGCACTAAACACTTCCTTAGCTATTAACTCAACCCTGCTTATTAAGTCTTGAAAAAATTCCCTGCCAACAGTCATTGCATATTTGTAACCAACTATTTTAACATTTTCTTTTGACAATCTTACAACAGACTTGTCCAACAAATTCTTCAAGTAAAAATAAATATCATATAATTCCTTTTCTGTGCTCTCATTCTTGAATAACCTGTACCTGCTTAATACTAAATATTCTTTTTCAAGGCTTGTCTCATATTTCACTGCATAACTTGTTATTTTATCTAAAGCCTTAACTAAATGATATGCAATCATCTTAACTTGCGTGCCAGAAATATAATCAAACTTATTCAAATATTTGTGCGCGCATGCAAGTTCGTTTAGCACATCTTCACGATTCATTTAATTTTTCCTCCATCACATCAATGAATTCGCTGGTTAGCCTTATATAATTTTTGACTTCTTCCTCTGTAAGCGTTACCATTGTATATTCAGGGCTTATTACTATGAATTTATTGTCTCTTTTTAACTTTATGCTTGATTTTTCTCTTACATTATTAAATGAATTTATAGCCTTTATCATGGACACATACTGCTCAAGCCCTAACTTCTTGGCGTATTTGCTTACAAACAAATTCACAGCCATCTCAAGGGGCGGAACAAACTCAAGTCTTTTGTATTTTTTTTCTTTTTCTAAATAAGCCATTATTACGCCATTTATTGCCTTGCCAAGATGATTTACAGCATTTAAAAAAATCCTTCTGTCGCCAAGCAAAGGCAATGTGACATATATCATGTGGTCTGCAAGTTTTAATTCCCCCCTTGCAGCACTAATTACTCCCCCCATTTACTATTTATTTAATTGCTTTCTAATTATTTATAATTTGCTTTATAATAAATCTTTTAAATAACAAAATCCAAAAAACCTGCATGGAAAGGGAAAAACTAAGAATTATATTTCCGTTCTATGCCGACTGGGGGGGCTTTGAAGAAGAAACTATAAGTGACTTAAAAGACCAACCAGTGCTCATGGAATTTTATGACCAGCTTGAAGATGTCTTAAATTACTACATTAACAATCCCGCAGAGAAAAACTTTGAAAAATTAATGAACAGTTTTATTAAATTAAGGGGTTGCGTATTTAATAAAACAGTTCAAAAACTTATTAAAGCGCTTGCAAAAAAAGAAAGCGTAAAGCATGTTTATTTAATTGACACATCCACAAAAACGCCACCAACGTCAACAGAGCGCAACATATGGATGATAGACAACATTGTAAAATACATTAAAGAATTTAAAGACGAAGAAGAGTTTTACGTGTTCACAGCATTCCCGCACGTCAAATTATTTTTAAGATGGAATGAAGAAAACAGGCCCTACTCGCTTAATAACAAAATAAAAGAAGCAACAGGATTAGAATATATAAAATTTGAAAAACTTGAAAATCTAACAAGAATACTTACTTATGGTATACTTATTAGCATCCACTAGATAAGATCTTGTAGTTTTCTCTAAAATTTTCACTTTACTTTCAAATATGTCATCTGGCTTGCCAGATGCAGCTTGAGCAATTAAAGCTGCTAAAAAGATATTTGAATCGCGAGCAAAAAAATCTAATTCATCTGAATTATTTTTGCAAACATCGTGCAACCTTGCATACTCGCACTCTTTATACACATCGCTAAAATCAGGATATTCATAAGCCATTTTGTAAAACACTTGCGCAAGCAAGTACGCATTTAATCTTGTTTCTTCACGTTCATTAATATCAAAATAAAGGCACTTTATTGGATTAAAGATATTGCCAACTACAACATCCTCTATCAATTTATCTAAACTTGCATTGTCTGAAACATCAACAGACTCGTGGACAAGATTATAAAATTTTTCAATATATTCAGACTTCCTAATTAAAGACTTAATGTTGCAATATCGCTTGCCTATAAAAGCATTGTAACTATCATTATAAGAGCATCTATTTTCAGCCTTTTTATTCAATTCCTTAACAATTTCTTTAACATTTACCATAACAATCACTACTTAATGGTAAAGAAATAGTATATAAAATTTTCGATAACCAAAAACCTAATAAAATGTGCGCAAGTCATATCCTTGTATGAGCGTATGCGAAGTTTGCGGCGAAGAAGTTGCTGAAACCAAGACATGCAGGCAATGCGGAGTCAAATTCTGCAAAGAATGCGGATACTTTGAGAAACATTTATGTCTTGACTGCGGAACTGCTGAAGAAGAAAGCCTTGAAGACCAAGTAGAAGACACTCTTGAAGAATCAACAGAAATGGAAACTGAAAAAACTTATGGAGAAGAGCCAGAGCAAGTTGAGGAAATAAAAAGCGCCTTAGAGTAGTTTCTTTTTATTTTTTTCAAATTGTTGTAAGTTTCCAAACGCTAAATAACCTATAACTGCAACATAACCCATATTTTCTTGGAGAAACAGACAGAATATAAATGTTAAAAAGATGCGGGGGGAGGGATTTCCAAACCCAAGACCTAGAGGGGGAAGCTTCTCCCTCTCTGGCTTTTGAACCCTCGCAGGCACTAAGCCACTGGGTTTCTTAACTGGTTCCTAAGCTTTGCCTCCAGAATTTTATTTAATTCACGGATCCAGCACGTTTGACCAGTCTCCGCCACCCCCGCAAGCTCTTTCAATTTATTTAATTCTGGAGTCTTAAACTTAATAGAGTAATACCACCCTTTATATTTTTTATTATACCATTTTTCTTTACTGTATTTCAAATTAAATTTATTAAAAATATTTTCAAAATCAGTTATTATACGAATAGACTTGCTCGTGTCCGATAACCGCAATTTTAGAATATTTTTACGTGCCCCCGCCGGGATTTCCAAACCCACATACTCTGGCTTTTGAACCCGGGTCCCCGGCTCGAGAGGCCGGTATCCTTGGCCGGACTAGACTACAGGGGCACTTAGTTAAATGAATTACAATGGATTATAAAAGTTTTCGATCAAACCTTTTTCTAAAAGGTTTGGACTACAGGGGCACTTAGTTAAATGAATTACAATGGA
>JAFCFT010000012.1:33160-56789 GCA_017608505.1 Candidatus Parvarchaeota archaeon
GATCAAACCTTTTTCTAAAAGGTTTGGACTACAGGGGCACTTAGTTAAATGAATTACAATGGATTATAAAAGTTTTCGATCAAACCTTTTTCTAAAAGGTTTGGACTACAGGGGACTTTATAAAGATTTTTAAGTTTTAGTTGCTTTTTTAATTTCAAATGAAAAAGACAGCAATTGTTCTTTTAATACTTTTAATAGCAGGCTGCACGCAGTTAGAAAGCTTTCTTGGAGAAGAAAAAAAAGTGCGTTTAAGAATCAAATGGATTGGACAAGCAGGCTTTATGATAGAAAATGATAAAACCCGTATATACATAGACCCTTATTCAATGAGTGTCGATTCGCTTAAAGGCGACATAATATTGGTAACGCATGCAGACTTTGACCATTGCGATCCTGCAAGCATTTCAAGATTGCTTAAACATGACGGCATTGTGCTTGCCACAGCAGACTGTGGAGTTAAATTAAATGTAAATAATTTAGTGATAGTTGAGCCTGAAAAAAATTACACAGTTAAAGGGATTAACATAACAACAGTGCACGCATACAGTTTGACAGACCCGCAACATACTAAAGGCACAGGAGTAGGTTATATAATAAATATAAGCGGATTTAGGATTTTTCATGCAGGAGACACAGAGCTTACTCCAGAGCTTGCAGAAATAAGAGATATTGATATTGCAATATTGCCTGTAAGCAATGAAGAATACTCAATGAATAAAGAAGATGCTGCAGTGGCGGCAAGATTGATTAACGCGACGTATACAATCCCTATGCAGCATCCAAACATACAAACTGCAAGAGCTTTCAAAGATTCTTTGCCAGACATGAATGTCGAAATACTATCAAATAAGGATTTAGTATTCTATGAAAACACATGAAAAACATGGATTAATGTATGCAGTAGCAATTATTATGGGCACAATAATAGGTGCAGGAATACTAGGCTTGCCGTACGCAGTTAGCGTTGCAGGAGTGATTCCAGGACTTATTTTAATGGGAATTGTTGCATCATGCATGACGCTCTTAATGCTATATTTGGCAGAAACTGCTTTGCGATGTCACAGAATATATCAGCTCCCGGGTTTGGTTGCAAAGTATATGGGAAAAAAGTACAAAATTATTGCAATGATATTGTTTGTGATTGGAATTTATGGAGCTCTTATAAGCTATATAATAGGAGTTTCAGAAACATTAGCGCATTTAACAGGAGGAAGCGCTTACTTTTACAAGTTTTTATTTACAGGTCTCGTAAGCCTCCCAATATTATATGGATTAAAAACTGTGCAGAGATTTCAATTTGTTTTAACAATAATGCTTGGCGCGCTTATTGCATTCATTTGTCTAATGATATCTCCAAAAATAGATGTTAATAATTTGCTGTTTGCTGATTACAAATCTTTTTTTTATCCTTTTGGCATAATATTTTTCGCACTTACAGGGTATTCAGTAATGCCAGAGTTAGAGCAAATAATGACAAAGTCCCGCGTGAAAATTGATGATGCAATAATTATTGCAGTACTTTTAAGCACTGTTCTTTATTCATTTTTCATAATATCTTTTGTAGGCGTATATGGAAATAATGTGAGTCAAGTTGCAACAGAATCCCTTTCCAACACTCTTGGGTTGTTTGGCAACGGAATAGCAATATTTGGAATGACTACAAGTTTTTTAGGTTTAGGCCTTGCAGTAAGGGATGCTTTTGTTAGAGACTTAAGACTTAATAAAGTGCTGGGATGGGCTCTTGCAATCGGAATTCCATTTGCAGTATCAATGACTCCAAACTTAGAATTTATTCAGCCAATTTTAATAACAGGAGCATACACAGGCACGCTTACTGGATTTTTAATAATTATGACAATTCACAAAGCAAGAAAAACAAGAGGAGACAAACCTGCTTTTGTCACTCCGTTTGGGACTGTTGGAATGATTTTGGTTTCAATAATGTTGTTTTTAGGCTTGATTTCAACAACTTTAGAATTAATAGGCGTAATTTAACAAACGCCTGCAGGACTGCTGTTCGTAAGATTGCATATCAACGCCTTAAGAACTAAGTGTTCAACAGACTTGCTTGCCTCTAATATTAAGGATTGATACCCAGTAGTGTTTCCGTTGTTTGCCGCTTCAATTGCTTGTTGAGTTAAGTTTGCAGTTTCTAAAAGCAAAGGATGATTGGGGAAAGTTTCATTTAATGATGCAATTGTGTTGCTATCAAGAGCTAAAGCTTCTCCGCTTCCCACCCTTATATATTTGCATCCAAGAACCATGAAAGGCACGCCACCATTATTAATATTTATATATTTCATGAACACATCTTGATCATTGTTAGCGCCCATATTGTCATGAAATTCTATAGAATCGTTGAATAAAGAGATAACTTCACTAATGACTGGATGCTCCCAGCGGCAGTGCGGACAAGAGTTGCTTCCAAAGAAGTATATTATAGGCGAGCCGTTCTCATCTGTGCATATGCTTTCGTTAGTAACAATAAAATTTCCAAGAGTTGTTTCAGGAGGGACATACACAATTTCTTCAACAGTGCCATTAGGAAGTATTTTTTTGTAATTGCCTTGTTCTTCGAATATTTCTGGAGCCCTAAAAACTAATGCGCCGTCATTTTCTATAGTGCCTACCTGAAGCCATACATTTACAAGAGATGCGCTGCTGCGAGCCTCTTTTGAAAGCACAAAAGTAGGGTACTTAGTGATATTATATTTGCTTATAAGGCTCTGGCCTTCTGTTGAGTTCACATTGACATATTTTTCTGTTAAATTTATTCCATAATTTTTAAGAATTAAAGAATTTATTGTGACGTCGTAGCACTTGCCGCAAGAAGGGTCGACCAGGTATGTAATTACAGCGCTTATCATGGACGCAGTTTCAGTTTTATTATTTGTTTGTGAAACGCTTGCTTGCGTTTGCGCTTGCGGGAATTTGAACCCCTGAGTTAAGACGCTTATCATAATTAATATAGACAATGTTACTATTGGAACTGCCTTCATGTTTAATTTAATGCTAAATTTAAAAACAGGCTCTTTAAGAAGCTCTTCCAACTCGCTTACTTTGAATTTCATTAGCTTCTCTTTGATTTTCTTAAGAGAAGTTCTTGGCTTAGAATTTGTTATTTTAATCAATTCTTCTTTAGAGTACTTTTTCATTATTTCCTTTATTAAAGGTGCTTTTCTTGAAGCCATTATAAAGTTTTAAAGAACTTCCATTCTTATTTAAGTTTTATGATTTTAGGAAATTCGTTTGCAGTAAAATTTTCTAAAAAGTAACTGCTTAATTCTTTTATGTTGCTAATTATTTCTTTATAATCATTCGACTTAAAGTCTATTAACAAATTGTATTTGCATATGTTGTAAGCCCCCACATAATCCATGTTTTTGTTTTTCTCAAAAACTTTTCTAAATCTGCTTTCAACACTTTTGTGTTCTTCGTCATCTGGGTTCTTGTAAACTTTTAAAGTATAAGAGCCTGAAATAGAAAGATTCACACTTAGTAACTTATTTTCATCTTTAAAACACATGTCTGCATAAAGCATGTTGTTATTGTCTAATTTGTAATTTGTTATGAATTTGTCTTTGTTTTCTTCAGAAACTCCAAAAACATTTTCAATGGTTTCGACAACACTTAACATGGAATCCAAATTTAGACCCACTAATTTATTTCCTAATTTCTTGCCGTATTCATTAAAAAACTTGCTGCCATATTTTGGAGCTATTGTTAATTTGTATTCTAAATGATTGCTATACTCTTCATTTAGAAGCTCATCTTCCATAAACATCTATTCTTTTTTGAATTTTTTAAACATTTATGTAACACATGAAATAGTTTCACGTATGCAATTTACTTATATACTTATAAAGATATTTGCTAACATATGAACGAACAAAATATTGTTGAATCATTAGATGAATTAATTTGCAACATCCATACAAAAAGCAAGATTGTTAAATTAGAAAGAATATCTGGCTTAAAAACATATGTATGCGAAAAGTGTTATGAAGACGATCAATACATAGATCCAATAGCGTACGAATGCCCAAAATGCGGAATAGTTAAAGGAGACTACATAGCAAAAGTTGACAATAACATAATCCCTAAAAAAGACATGATCTTTAAAGGCCTGATTCCATTAGCATATCACTGCAGGCTGTGCTATGAAAAATTAGGCAGTGTTGTTATTAAAATAAGTTTTGACGAGCAACAACAATAAAACTTAAATACAGATTATGTTTTCAAGCAAACTTAATGAAGTACGCGTACTACATAATTAACGGATTGCTTGCATTCATATTTGCGCTTTCAATAATAACTTCAGGTTTCACAGATTTTAACATAACTGGCATGGCAACATTAAATCCTGGAGCAGTAAAAGTAGAGTTGTTTGTCATGTCATATTGCCCTTACGGCACACAAGCAGAAAAAGGGATTATACCTGTAGTTGAACTTCTTGGCAGAGACATAGATTTTAAAGTAGAATTTGTTGATTACGCGATGCACGGAAAAAAAGAAATTGATGAGAACCTAAGACAATACTGCATACAAAAAGAACAGCAAGACAAATTCATTGATTACCTAAAATGTTTTTTAGAAGACGGCGATTCAGAAAACTGCCTTGCAAGTGCTAAAATAAACACTGCTGTGCTTGAAGCATGCATATCAAAAACTGACAAAAAGTACAACATCACAGAAATGTATAATGATAGGTCAACATGGATTGGGAGTGTAAATAAATATCCGCAATTCAACATTTACAAGGATTTAAATGACAAGTATGAAGTTAAAGGCTCCCCAACTTTAGTTATCAATGGACAAGTAGTTCAAAGTGAAAGAAGTCCAATTGCATTCTTAAACACAATATGCAAATACTATGAAAACCCACCTCAAGCATGCAATCTTTCAAGCCAAACACCGTCTCCAGGATTCGGCTGGTCAGGTTCTTCAAGTTCTGGGTCTGCTAGTTGCGAATAGAATTGTAATATTTGCAGACGCCTTTTAATAAACACTTATTGCACAAAGGATTTATAGGCCTGCATATCTTCTGGCCGAACTTAACAAATAATAAGTTAAATTCTAACCAGCATTTTTTTGGGAGCACATTCTTTAATGCGTTCTCAGTTTCCTCTGGACGTTTTGTATTTACTAAGCCAAGTCTATTTGATATTCTATGAACATGCGTATCCACAGGTATTGCTGGCACACCATAGCAGTATGCAAGAACGCAATTTGCAGTTTTGCGCCCAACACCAGGAAGTTTCATCAAATCTTCAAATTTTTTTGGCATGCCATGCAAGGCAACATGCTTTGCAATAAATTTAATTCTTTTTGCCTTTACTTTGTAAAAGCCTGTTTTTTTAATTAAAGATGCAATGTCTGCCACGCTTGCCTTGCTTAATTTTTCTGGAGCATCATATTTTTTAAATAATTCTTTTGCAGCATTTGAAGTGTTTTCATCACGCGTGCGCTGACTGAGTACAGTAGTTATTAACACTTTAAAAGGGTCTTTAAGCTTCAAAGATCCGCGCTCCCCCAACATCATTCTAACATTTTTTATTATGCTTTCAACATCCATAGGATTTATAAATAACTTCATAAAATTTAAACACTATGAAATATGACATTGACTTAAAAATGCCAAATGTATGCAAAGCATGCGGATACAAATGCTGCGAATACGTGCAAAAGAAAATAAAATGTCCAAAACCAATATTTAGCACTAACTATTGTTATAGAAACAGCATTCCTTTATGCAAAAGCTATCCTTTAGCATACGATGTCGAAAAAAAAGAATTTGTAATAAGAAACTGTCTTGGATTCATGAGCATTAAAGAAAAAATACCGGTGCCTTACGAGCTTATTCAAGTTGTAGAAAATCTAAACCATGTAATGAACTATATCGAAGAATATGGGCATATAGGTCCTGATGTGATTCTAACTGTGAAGCAATCAAAAGATTTTTATTAAGTGATTGAATTTATATGCTTAATGATAGAATGGATTATAATAATAATTGCCCTTGCTATAATTGGATTTGCAATCATGGCAATCTATTACTGGAACAGAATAATTGTCCTTGAAAACACCATAGACAACTCATGGAGTCAAATTGATGTTCAATTAAAAAGAAGAGCAGACTTAGTTCCAAACTTAGTAGAAACAGTCAAAGGATACATGAAGCATGAAAAAAACGCAATTAAAATGGTTACGCAATCAAGAGAAAAAATGATGAAAGCAGGAAGCGTAGGCGCCAAAATAAAAGCAGGCAATGAGCTAACAAGCGCTTTAAAAACAATTTTTGCCCTTGCAGAAAATTATCCAAATCTTAAGGCAAATGAAAACTTTAAAGCCCTGCAAGAAGAATTATCTGCAATAGAAAACAAAATTGCGTATGCAAGACAATTTTATAATGACGCTGTACTAAGATACAACAACATGATTACAACAATTCCTGGAAAATTTTTTGCTGGCAAAAGAAAGCCAAGACAGTACTTAACAATTCAAGCAGCAGAAAGAGTAACTCCTAAAGTAAGTTTTCCTGAAGCATGATGAAGAAGATAAATGTCTACGACCAAATAAGCAAGAATAAAAGACTTTCAATTATCCTGTCTTTTTTAGTCATCTTAACAATCAGCGCTTTAGGATATGCAATAGGATACATATATCATCCTGACTTAGCATTTTTTGCATTCATACTTGCAATTGCAATGGCAATATTGTTTTCTATAGGAGGATATTATTACAGCGACAAGATTGTACTTTCTGCTGTAAATGCAAAAAAGGCAGACCCTGTCAAATATAAAAAAGTGTACGACCTTCTTGAAGGCTTGTGCATAGGTGCTGGAATGAAAATGCCCAAACTCTACATTATCGACAGTCCAGACATAAATGCATTTGCAACTGGCAGAGACCCAGAGCACGCAGCAATAGGAGTAACAACAGGAGCAATAGAAAAATTAAACAAACTTGAACTTGAAGGAGTGCTTGCGCATG
The DNA here is from genome assembly GCA_017608505.1 of Candidatus Parvarchaeota archaeon. Lineage (GTDB taxonomy): Archaea > Nanobdellota > Nanobdellia > WJKC01 > WJKC01 > JAFCFT01. Next base: position 40,154 of record JAFCFT010000012.1, read on the forward strand.
AGCTTAGCCACATAAAGAATTACGACATAAGATTTATGACCCTTGTATCAGTGCTTGTAGGAACAGTCATAATACTAAGCGAACTTCTGCTTAGAAGCTTTTACTGGAGTGGCACAAGCAGAGAAAGGGACAAAAGCGGAATTGAAGTCATATTCATAATAGCAGGCTTTCTTCTGGCATTAATAGCCCCTCTCTTAATGAAACTAATACAATTTGCAATTAGCAGAAAAAGAGAATATTTGGCAGACGCGCAAGGAGCATTAATTACAAGATATCCTGACGGCCTTGCAGATGCTTTGGAAAAAATCAAAAAAGAAAACAAAGGCCGCTTAAAAGTAAGCAAAGCCACAATGCATCTATTCATCTCAAATCCTCTAAGAAAATTTGAAGCTGAAAGTTTGTTTAGCACTCATCCGCCAATTGACAAGAGAATAAAGATATTAAGAAGCATGTAGTTATTTACTTTTTTTGTACCATTTTAAATATTTTTTAACATTTATTTTTAACACATTGCCATTGCGCGAAATGCCTGTTTTTTCATTATCTAACAATTTATAAAGAGGCATTGAAAAACTTCTTCTTAAACTTACATTAGGGTACTGAATTTTTATCTCATTAAAGTAATCTTTTCTTATCACTTTAAGACTTCTTTTAAGACACCCTTTTTTTAAGTCGCCTACTACCCCATGAAGATATTCTACAAAAATCTTGTCAAAATTTACATCTTCAAATTTTTCTTCAAGCCCCATAAAACATTCTATATGCCTCAAATAAAATCATTGGAATTGCTTTTATGTATTCTTTGTCATTTTTCATTGACTCGTCTATATATATTCGCCCGTCAGAAAGGCAAACCAATCTTGGCCTGTCCAATATACAACCTAATCCTAAAGCGCTAACAGAATTTTTTACATCTTTTGGAAAGTCGTATCCAAACACATTGCCTTCCTGAAAGGCTAATGGCATACCTAATCTCATTGCTCTGTCTTTTGGCTTTTCCTCAACAATCAAATTATTAATTTTGTCCCACAAACCCACAACCCTGTCTTTGCCTTTAAACAACTCGCTGATTTTTAGATAATCTATCTTTCCATAAAAAGCATATTTGTATATGCCGTCATCAATCAGTCCTATATCATCAGGAATGTCAAGTTTTGTTAATTTATAGAATAAACCTCTCCAATTGCCAGCGTATCCTCCTTCTACAACAACATCCATATTTAGTATCTATAATTTTTTGTTTATATAGTTTTCTCGTGTCTTACCCAATTATAACTGTCTTCTCTTAAAATTGCATCAATATTTGGCGCGCGAGTGCCCATCAATTGATCTTTGCCAAATAAATAAAGCAACACGTGATTGTCAGGATCCTTATAATGATTTATCCCTGTGTCATAAATTATTGCTAAAAGTTTTTTCTCAACTATCTGCGTTTCGTAATTTTTGTGTTCTATAATGCGAAACTCGTATTCGTCCTCATCTAAACCTTTTTCCAACTCGTACCCCTTAAACACAGTGTTCCTGGGAATCTCTTTAAGTGAACAGTTTAGCAAATATTTTTTAATTTTTTCTAAATTTGTCTTCTCGTAATGATATAAAATTTCATTAGTGTATGAAGATGTAAGGGCATAAGATTCAAAAGAATCGTTTTCTTCAATTAAAGGATTCAATATCGCATTTATTCTTTCAGCATTGTTCAACACAAAAACCTTTAAAGGTATGTCATGCAAATACTCATAAATTTCATCATAAATTTTTTGATTTCTTATTCTCATCCCAGGAGAAAGTTCAATATTCTTAAAATACTTTTCAAAAATAAAATTCATTTTGTGTATAATACCCTCCTCTATATGATATTTATCAGCTGTTGCAACAAGCAAAAAATCCTCCCTGCTTGCATGTTTCCTCTTTATTATGTAGTCATACACGTCATCGTACACAACTTTTTTTAAATTTTTGCCGCGTTCTAAAGCGTGGTCTGATATTGCCTGCAAAAACCCAGACTCTAAAGCAGGGTCAACATCATCTCTAGAAGGAAAATTAAACAAAAGCAAGCCCCCCCTCCTAATCAGCTTCAAGTCATATATAGTCATTAGAATTTTTATGTTTCAACTTATTTTTAAATGTTAGCGCTGGCTTGCTTGCCTGCATATTTAATCTCATAAATGTTTAAAAGATGCTCATAATAATTTTTCACAAAAATTGCCATGTCGTCCTGATGCTTTTCAAGATAACTAAGTTTCACATTAAGTATGCTCTTCAAATCTTCCCCAAGATTCAATAGTTTATGCTCCAAATCCGAAATCAATTCATTTAATTTATTTATGTTCATACAACATCGTCCATAAAATAATGCTTTTGTTATTAAATATATGCATTCTGCTCCGGGAAAAAATTGTATATACTTCTCTACTTTTGACCAAATGCAAGATTTACCCACAAAGTTTTAAGGTGCAAGCAAGTAAATAAACATTTCTATATTCTGAATTGCATAACTGTAATTTTTCTTTTCCTTCTAGTTTTTTCTAAATCAATGTTACATAATATTAGGTTGTTCGCGCCATAAGAATAGCAATCTTTATAAACTTATAGACGCCTATAGATAAATATGGCTATAACAACAATACAGTTAAATGTGGAAACCAAAAAAGAACTTGATAAATTGAAAATTTCAAGCAGGGATACTTATAATGACGTAATTGAAATGCTTATTGAAGACTCTATGGAATTAAGTGAACAGACTAAGAGAGAACTAGAGGAGGCAAGGATGGAAATAGAACGCGGTAAATTTTACACTCACGAAGAAGTTAAAAAAAAGCTGGGATTATAAATGTCTTACAAGATTGTTTGGTCTAAAAAAGCATACAAACAATTAAAAGAGCTCCCTCACTTAATCTCTAAAAGAATTTACGCAAAAATCAATAAATTATTGACTAACCCTTCTGAACTTGATATTAAGCATTTAATAGGCGTTCCATATTACAGACTGCGAGTTGGAGATTACAGAGTTATATTCGAGATTAAGAGAAAAGAATTAAAAATATTTATACTAAAAGTAGGACATAGAAAAGAAATCTACAAGAAATAAATAATTCTTTTTGATTGAATATTCTAAGTTTTTTTCCTCTTATCCAGTCGCCTGAATACCTTCCATCACTTAATTTATACCCATTATACCATTTTCCCAATTTCTCGCCCAATTAGCCCAAAAGTTTTTAAATTAGTAAGAATTTCTTACTAATTATCAAAGTTGTGTGTATGCCTAAATTTGCAAAGTTGAGTTCAAAGGGACAGTTAGTTATACCTAAAGAGTATAGGGAGAAAATGAAATTACATGAGGGGACTGTTTTAGCTATCCTAAAAGTTAAAGATGATACCCTTATTCTAAAGAAAGTTGAAGATGTTTTTTTAAAAGAAGATTTAGAGCTTACTAAAGAAGTCGTTAAAGCCTGGAAAGAAATAGAAAGAGGGGAATTTACTAAACTATCCAAGAAAGAATTCTTGGAGGAACTAAGTAAATGGTAATTGAAGAAGTAATAATCACTAACAAGTTTAAGAAAGCACTTAAAAAACCTTGACTCATCTGTTAAAGAAAGAGTTAAAAAACAGATTAAGAAGATAGTTGATAATCCTAGATTAGGCAAACCATTAAGGCACTCCTTCAAGAATGAAATCTCCCTGACGCGATTCGCCAATACCCTCAGTACTTTAGGACTCTGTTCAATCTTTTTAATTCCTTAAAGGAATCCTAACCATCTACTTGAAATTAAGGACCGGCTTCGTCTTCAACGAATACCCCTATTAATAAACTGGCGCATAAAGGTAATAAAAATAATCATTTGATGCGAATATTAATCCAACAATTGTACTTAATACAACAGCAATTACTCCTAATTTACCACATAGACTATAAATCAAAACCCATGTAAATATAGTAATATTGAAACCTACTAATAATATCAATAGATTCATTTGTGACGCTAATGGTTCTGGGGCCAGACTTATTATTGTATTTATAAGATCGCCTTCGGGACCTATTCCTAGTCTTGTAAATAAACCTTCAATAAACCCAAATCCAAGTATCAATTCGTCTAAAAAGTAATTATTCACCATAACCGGGTCTTTTTTCTTTTTTTCTTCATATCATCAATCATGTCATCAATCGTATAAGTCCTTTGTGCTATGCCTCTTTTCTTTGCTTTTTCTTTACTAATCCATTTTACTATCTTACCTGTAAAAGGGCTACGTAAACCTACTGTTTTTGTATTAGTATAGTGGTCTACCTTTCCAGTAAAGGGATTTTTTACTGCTTTCCTTTTTGTTTTCTTAGTTTTTTTAGTTGGAATTTTTTATCACCTCTATATTTTTCTATTACCACTTCCAATTTCGAATGGTATTTGGATGCCTAAACCTCCTTTTTCTGCTTATCCATACTCTTAATCTACTTGGAGAGTACGCTCCTCTTTCTGCAGCCCTATGACACGTAGGGCATAAAACTATTAAGTTTTTAAGTTTATTAGTTCCTCCTGCTTTAATTCCTTTACTTCTTGGTATAATATGATGAACATCTAATGAATAAGTATGATTGCAATTTGGGTTTTCGCATTTGTCTCCTACAGTATAAATTAATTTATTTCTTTCCATTTCATTTAATGGTGGTGCTTTATTGACACTTGTTGCTTATATTGTTCTCTTTGCTCTTTCTGGGGTCTTAAAGAAGTATTTTATCAATTCTTTTTTGTCATCTTTTCTTTTATAGACTTCTAAACCATAGTAAGCAACCATTAATCCGATGCCTGAAAAATAGATCAACCATACATGTTGCGGGCTAACTATTTCCAGGATTAAGCCACCAACCCATATTAAAAAGCTTAGAGTAATTATTTGGAGAAAAGGAGGCATGCTTGATAAAGCAACCTTAATCACTAAATCTATATCTCTTTGAATTAAGTAAGTTCTGCCACACATCAGAGCATGACCCCTATGCTTCGATTTTACACCATTAATCCTATTCCTTATCCTTACAAGGAATCGCACAATCATCCGATAACAAGCCATGTCTTAAGCGTATTCTTATCTATCAGCATTAGAATAACCCCATATGTTTTCATCAGTATTTTGTTTTTGAGCATGATTAATGAAATTCAAATACTCAAGAATCACATACATACTCACTAAAATAAACCTCTCAGCTTACCAGTCTTAATATCCTCAGCCCTAAGTTAAACCCTTATAAACACAATCCTTAGTCTCAACAACTCTAACCATATTATGACTCAAACTATCAACTTACCAATCCTTAAACCACCCTCCCAAAGATTGCAATAATAGCTCTCTGCCTTATTTGCCTAGTATTATCAAGTAACATTTATATCCTCAAGAGTCAAAACAGGATCATCCTTTAACTTCTTCTTAAAATTCTTAACACTTGCAATCCACACAGGGAACTCCTTTCCATCACAGTACGATTATCCGAGCAAAAATCTTAAGCTTATTAATATAACCATTAACAGTCTCTGTTGACGAATGCTTCTTATTCAACTGGTAATCAATGAAGTCCTCCATATCCTCCTTTATATCCTCAACAATAAAACAACATGCGATTGGTACAAACCACATGGTTCTTTTGGTTGTTAAATTGGACCTTTATGATAAATTAAATAATCAACGTAAAAAATTGCATGGATAATGGAATAGGCCTGTTATTTGGTATCTTAAATAATTACTTAAATCTTTTTCAATTGTAAACGTGCCACAGACCATAGTTAAATTCCAGGCAATTTTATATTGTTTATTTCATCTAACAGGTTTTGCACTTCTAAATAGAAGTCATGGTATCCTTTCCACTCGTCTGATTCTATATAATAAAATGAATAAAGATCGCTATCAGATATCACGTAGAATACTAATGGTAAGTATTTAACGTCATTTTTATTATTATACAGAAAGAGTGTTGTGGTTATACCACTTCCCCCTTGTGGTTCAACATACTCTGCATTACTTAATTCTGTATAGACTATTGTTGAATTCAGTATCTCATGCTCTGTTAAGGCCACTATGCAGTGTCCTGCCTTCTCACTTTCAGCATAACATGCAATTGACATGTACGGCTTACCTGTCACTATTACTTCATCACAGTTTGAATAATACCATATCTTAGACTTATCAAGATAGCACTTTCCTGCACCAGCAGTACTATAAATTAATCTTACCCTCTCATTTGGAATGCCATGCTTGTTATTACATAAGTCTCTCAGGTAATTATACTCCGCCTTGAATAATAATGACCAGTCCTCACAATCCCCACCCCTTTTGTAATCGTACATATATGTAATGTTAATTAAGGCATCCTCTGGCTCGCTTAGGTAAGTTAGCTTATGTGTGAATGAATCATGCGTGTTTACAAAGTATATGCAGTGCGCCTTTATGTCGCAATACTCACTATTTATCTCCAAACACTCTTGCTCTAAATCCTTCTTTAATAAGTCAAAAGTGGTATTCGCTAGATTATTGTTCTTCTGCAACCAGTTTAGTGACTCATTTATACTTGTTTCAAAAGCTAGTAAGTCACTTTTAAGGCTATTAATTGAATTATTAATCTGGCTTAGCCTAATCGAGTAATTGAACCTTAATTGTGCATTCTCCTCGCTTAAGTTACTAACTTGCGCTTCTAATTGGTAGAGTTCGTTACTCTGTCTCTCAGCAATCCTCATTAGCGAATCATACTCCGCCTGTTTGTCATTAAAATCCTGTAATAACTTAGTGTAGTTAGTGCTTAATGAAGCGTAAGTGTTGTTCAATTCCTTGTACGCAGACTCCTTATCATTAAGACTTGACAATAGAATATTATTTTGTATAACAAGGTTAATACATAAGAGTATAAAAATAGAATTACTCATCACTAAAATCTTATTAAATTTCTTAACCACTAATACTCATAATGAATACTGATTTTTAATTTTTTGGAACATGGAACTTTTTTTAAATGTGTGTCAGACTGCCCATCTCAATTCATCGGCTTGTTATTTTTTTCGTCATTTTAGCTTAGCACGTCATCGATTTCTCAGTGATAAATGGCCGTAATCATCCGAAGCAAAGCCTCAGAGCTCAATGAGCGTCATCATCCACAGTATGTAAGTATTCAAAGAGGCTTAAAAAGGTTTCTTTTGGTAGGTAACCCTAAGGCGCCCCATCATTTTCTAAATTAAAGAGATTTAAACTTTGATGGTCTTGCTGACCTTTTTCCAAGGCTTAGGAAACAGCCTCATGGCGTAGCCCATTAAGCCGTCCATCTTCTTTATTTCTTCTTTGATTTCAGCGTCTGTAGGCTTTTTTGAAGTTCTTTTTACAAGAGTCCATCTCCAAAGGGGCACGCCGCTCCTAGGGCTTCTTTTGCCAGTCTTTTTACCTACATATATTCCATATTCCTCCATAATTTCACCTCAAACTTTCTAAAGCATTAATTTCAACGCCGATTAAATTTTCAATGCGTTCGTCTTTGCCTCTCCAATAAGACTTGAGATTAAGTAGGGATGTTATTATGGCGTCTCTGCCAGTTTCCCAATAGCCGTTAATTCTCATATCGTCAACAATAGATCTTATTGTTTGGAGAGCAAGAGTTATTAAGCGGTGGTCAGTAGGCTCGCAATTAGTTATTAAAAATATTAAGCCTTTGACTTGCTGATAATAATCGTTAAAGACGCTTAAATATTTCTGGTCGTCTATTTCTTTTGTAAGTTTAATTAGGTCGTCTTCAAGTCTTAGAATTTTGCTGTTGTTTGCTGATATAGCATCAGTTTGAATGCTCATTTCTTTTTTAAGAGCTGCTCTTGCCTCGCCAAGAAAATCGCTCATTAAGTCGTCTTTAAACGATTTAAAAGCAGATTCAATAGCGTTGCATTTGCCTTCGATAACTCCAAGTCTATTAAGGGCGTCTTCATATTTATCTTCTAATTCTTCAATAGTTTTTTTTAATAAGTCGCGCTCTTTTTTTATTTCAGACACTTTTGATTTGACTTCTTGCATTATAGCAGGACCAATGCCGACAAATTTCTTAGAAGGTTTCTTTTTTGGAGCCTTTGGTTGCGCTGGCAATGGAGGTTTTTCTTTGATTTCGCTAAAAGCAGGTTTATCAACAATTGGTTCTTCTGACTTCTTTTTGCGCCTGAATAATCTCATAGAGACTTTAACCACTCCTTGACTTCTTTTTCATTTACAAGAGATTTTTTAAAGTCATTTTCTATTTTTACAAAACGTGTTTTTATTTCATCAAAAGATGCTTTAAGAGACCTAACTTCTGAGGATAGTTTTTCTAAGTCCATGCAGCTTCTTTCCCAAGCAGAAATGCTTACTTTCTCGTTTAAATGTATCATTAATTCGTTAATAAGTTCTGTTGAATTGTCTAATTTTTCGTTTAAGTCAGAGATAATTTTTTCAAAATTAGATGTAAATAAGTTGTCAATCTTTGCATTAATGTCTGCAAGAGATTTATCCCAAGCAGCAACAGAAACTTTGTTTTTGGTTTTTTTATCAAGAGCCTCTTTTAATTTTGCAATTGATTGTTCAATTTTTGTAAATCTTTTTTCAAAATCTTGGCAAACCCTTTCAAAAGCAGCAACACTTACTCTGTTGTTATTATCCCTTACCATTAGGAATATTTAAGTAATTCTATGCTTAAATACTTTTTTCCTGAAAGCATTGAAGCAAGTTTATAATAATCCTCTTAATTTTCTTCCGCTTTTTGTTAGGCCTCTGTAAACTCTTTTGCGTCTTGAGACAACCCTTGAGGCCTCTTTGTCAGAAAGAACAGAAGGGTTTGTGCGGTCCAATAATATGACTTCAAACCATTTGTGTTTGCCGTCTTCTGCAAGCCAGTAAGAATTTAAAACCTCGCAATTAGGATATTTTTTATTAGCGCGCTCTTCAGCAATTAATTGCAAGCTTTTCTTAGTGCTAAAGCCTCTAATGCCCATTTTTGAAGGCTTTCTGCCGCGGTGAACTGCGCGCCTTTTCCTGCCACCTTTTTTGATTTTAACTTGGACAACAATGAATCCTGGCTTAGCTTTATATCCTACAGCATGAGCCCTGTCAAGTCTTACAGGTCTTTTAACGCGGGTAATTGTGTTTTGGCTGCGTAGCTTTAATAATAACTCCTTATAATAAGGCATTTCTTTGGGCTTATGCCAGGCTTTGCTAAGGGCTTCATATGATTTCATAATTCAAATGGGATAACGAAAGCCTTTAAAAAACTTATCATTTTAAAAAATATATGGCTAACAAAATAAGATGTTCTCACATATTGTGCAGCAAACTATCAAAAGCATTGCTTGCGCTTGAAAGAATTAGAGAAGGAGAAGACTTCGCAAAGGTTGCCAAAGAATTAAGTGAATGCCCAAGCAGAAAAAGAGGAGGAGACTTAGGATACTTTGGAAGGGGCGTAATGGTTAAGCCATTTGAGCAAGCAGCTTTCAGCCTGCAAGTAGGCGAAATTACAAAGGAACCTGTTAAAACAGGGTTTGGATATCACATTATTAAAAGAACAGCATAGATGCCAACAATAATTGCACAAAGAATATTTAAAATAAAATATATTTAATAAAGTGAATGATTAGAAAATTCAAACAATCTGATGTAACAAAGTGCAAAGACATAATAAGAAAATGCTTTGATAAATCAATAAAACTAACAGGAGTTATTAAAACAGTCGGGCTTAACAAAGTGATTAAAAGATTGCTAAAGAAAACACACGCCATAAAGTCGTGCCTTGAAGCCAAACTAGGAATAGTCGAAACATATGTTTATGAAAATGACGAAGGAGTAATAGGCATGGCAGGGCTAAAAGGCAGTTTAATTAAAAATTTATATGTCGCGCCAGAATATCAAAGCAATGGTGTGGGCACAGAATTGCTAAACTATGTTGAAGGCATAGCATTGAGCAAAGGATATGCTAGCACTAAATTATATTCATATGACAACTCTATTGAATTCTATAAGGCAAATAAGTACAGAGCTACAAGAATTGATGTGTACACAATCAAGATGAAGAAAAACCTAAAAGTAAAACATAATAAATACTAAAGGATTACTAAGAAAATATGAAGACAATAAACATTCAAACATTAAAAAGAAAGTATAAAGGAATTGACGACGAGTACGCATTAAATGCTGAGATGTTCATTAGATTCTTCAACTTTTGGCCAGAAGTGCAGAAAAAATGGCTTAAACTGCTTGGGTACAAGAAAAAAGAAATAGAAAAAATAATGAATGTAAGTGACAGGTATGCAAAAACTAAAATAAGATTGATAAACAAAAGGTTGCCAAAAAAAAGAGAACAAGTAATAATTATAGAAAATGATGCGCTGGAAGGCATTTACAAGCCCAGAATATTATTCATAAATGAACCTAAAAGAGACTTAAGACTAAAGAATGCACTTAAGTGGCTAAAAAAAGAATACAAAGGAGAAGTGATATTAGACCCTGCAAGAATAGACAAATTTGAGAAATTCATGAAAGAGAAAGGGACTGGCGTTGATATAATTGTAATAACAGATAAGGAAATACTAGCGTATCAAGTGGAAGCTAAGAAAGCTTAACATCAATGACGTCGCCATCCATTAAAACGTGATTGAGATTCACAGGCTGATTTGGGAATTTTGCGCTTGGACCTGTAATAAAAGCAGTTTTAAAGCGTTTGACCCATGAAGAATGAATGTTTAAAAGATAATCCTTAACAGTTGCGCCTGATTTTAAAATCACAGGACTTTGGTCTCCTTTTGGATAAACGCGGATTAAAGAAAGCCAGCGCCACAACTCTGAAAGGCTTGGCGGTTTTGAAACTGCAATGGATTTTATGTTTATGTTGTGCTTGCGAAGAAGCGCTTTAAAGCGCTCTTGTTCGCCAGTAATTAATATCAAATCCACTTTGTGGAGCAATTGGACATAGCGGGGTTCTAAGTCAGAAGGGATTTCAACAAACTGCAGTTTTATATCCATATATGGAACTACTCCAAAAGCAGGATTTTTGGTTTCAAAAGGCATGTTCGTGCTCGCATAATTTGTTCCGCAATAATAGTTGACAAGATAAGATTTTCCAGAATTTGGCGGTCCTAACAGCCCAATTGTAGGAAGCTTTTCATTGAATTTAACTCCTCGCGCTTTTTTAATTTTTAAGGCATGTTCGCGCTTGCGCGCAATTGATTTTCTTAAATCGCCAAGACGCTTGCTGACATGGGTGCGCACTTTGTTGAATTCATCGCTGTGCGGAATTGAAGAAAGCATGCCTGACAAAGCTTCAATTTTTTGTTCAGCGCTTTTTGCAAGAGAATATCTCTCCTGCCATTCATAAAAAGAGGGGGGCAAACGCTTCTTTTTTTTAAACGGCATTACAGATAAGATTATAAAAAGCAGGTTTTTAAAATTTCCTTAATGGATTTGAATAATATCTTTAATGCGGCAATTGCAGTTACAATAGGCTATCTTCTTAGCAAATACTTAATAAAGTATTTAAGGCACGCACTGCACAGCAAAACTGCAAAAGAGACTTTTAAAAAGCTTGGATACAACGAAGCTGTGATTGACTATGCCATCCATTACTTAAAACTTTTCATATATGTAGTGACTTTCATAGCAGCAGTAAGCGCATTAGGATTTGCCCAAGAAATTTTGACGTTAATAGTTGCAGTGCTGATAATAAGCGTTATTGGAATTCTCGTATACTCATTAAGAGATTTGATACCAAATGCATTTGCAGGGTATTATATAAAAACAAACAGAATAATAAGAGAAGGCGAAAAAATAAAAATTAAGGATTTTGAAGGCAAGGTCAAGAAAGTGGATTTGCTGACAATCGCCATTGAGGATGAAAAAGGAGAGTTAATAATAATCCCTAATAATTTGATTACAAAACATATAATAAAGAAAAAATAAAGGAAATCTTTAAAAACAAAATGATTTTCTTAAAAATCCATGGTAACTGCATATTTGTTGCTGAATGTGCGACCTGGCATGGAAAGCAAAGTGGCAGAAGAACTAATAAAAATGAAAGAAGTAAAGGACGCAAGCATTGTTTATGGAGAGTATGATATAATCTTGAAAGTGGTTGTGCCGACAATGACAAAGCTTCAAGAGTTTGTATTAAATATGAGAAAAAACAAAGAAATAGAAAAGTCAAGCACACTAATAAGCACTGCGCCTTAAGGAGAAACGTATGTTAGAAGAATTAATGTCGCCTTTAATAAACATATTGGAATTCTTTGTCCAGGCAATGGGACCTCTAGGCTTGTTCATAGCCATGATGGTCCAAGCAATAATAGTCATAATACCTAGCGAAGGCGTAATAGCTGCAGCAGGCATGTTTATAAAACCGCTTTGGAGCGTGTATCTGTGGGCATGCCTGGGCTCAATAGCAGGAGCAAGCTTGTGTTTTTTCATAGCTAAAAAAGGCGGAAGACCTATAGTGAAAAAACTGCTTGGAGGAGACACTATAAAATTCATGGATTCTTGGGTTGACAAATGGGGAGATAAAAGCGTGCTTATTGGAAGACTGCTTCCTTTTGTGCCTTATGACCCAATAAGCTATCTGTCAGGAGTTACAAGCATGAAGTTTAAAACATTTGCAGTATATAACACTCTTGGAACAATACCTAGAGTCATATTATACGCAACGCTTGGAAGCGTTTTCTTTGCTTACGAAGACATTGGGATGATAATAATAGGCGCGTTTGCGCTGGCATTGTTTTTGGCAAGTGCATATACAAAAAGAAAATTTAAGCAAAATATATAAACAATAAAAACCAATTACCATCCCATGAAACCACTTGATGTTTACATTTTTGAGTCTTTAATGACAAAAGCAATAGGCACATCAACTTATTGTAAAAATACTTATGAAAATTATACAGAACCTATGCAAATAGGAGGGTTTTTGACACACTTAAGAGAACTGATTAAAAATGAATTAGAACTTAGCCTTGATGAAATTTCCATGATACGTTTTAACAATCAAACAATAGAAGGCCTTGAAATAAATCTCGCAAATTACCCAGATATAATAAATGATGACAACCCTGAATTGATAATAAATAATATAATTAGTTTGTCTGAAATTGAAAAAAATGAGGAATCAGTTTTATCAAAAATAAATTGGGAGTCTTTACAGTCAATTATTGCTAATTACACATACAGGACAAATTTTAATGATAGTTTTGCAACAACAAAACTAAGCGAACAAATAATAAACAACATAAAATATGATTCTTTAAAATATAATGAATTCGAAAAAAAAATAATTATAGAAGATTATGATAAAAATCAAAAAATAAGTGTTTGCGAAAATTTGCCAGAAGATTTTTTATTTATATGCGGAAACAGCACTAACGACAAAGAACGCCAGCAAATAATTTTTTTAATAGGAGTTGGATTATACGAAGTTGAAAAAATGATTAAATATTATAAAGATAACAGAGAGATGTTTGTTCCAGAAATGATAATATGTGCCTTGCATTCCAAAAAAAATGATTATGTGTTTTTTATTAAAAAAGATATCTCAATAAGAACAATAATAACTCTTGCAAAAGAAAACAAAAAAAGCAAAACAAAGCAAAAAGATGCTGTTTTTAATTATTTTTTAAAAATTTAGTTAAAATATTTTCAGGTATGCACAGAGTATGTGCAATTCTGCGGGCAAGAGTTCTTTGATCGGCTTCTTTTTGTTTTTGTATTTCACCCCATGCCCTTTTATAATATGCAATTTTTTTGGTTTCCCAAATGTCTTGGTTTGTATTATCTTTTAAGCGCTTATATTCTGAGATAAAATTCTCTCTAATCAAATCAGTTCCTCCTGCATTAGTTACTTCAGGAATTATTTCAAAAAAAAGTTCTTCCAAATTTTTAGCATTTGAGTTTTTTATTAAATTAATAAAATAATTTTGAACTTTTTCCTTAATAATGGATTCGTCAATACCTATAACGTTTGCAACGCTTTTTATTTGCCCGCTTACAGAATAAAGACACTTTTGCTGGTGAAAATAATTATACACTTCTATGGGCTTAAAATTAAAATAAGAAGACACGCCAGTTAACAAATCTCCAGGTCTTTTAAAATCCGAATTTTTTATTTCTTGACTAACAAGATTTATTCTTAAAAGAAGCGAATCTAAAACAGGATACACAGGCCTTTGCCTAGCACTTGATGCAATCCTAGAGATTAAATCTAAATCAAGCACCATATATAGATTTTCAAGTTCTTTGTCAGCTTTGCTTAAATCAAAACTTTTAATCTTATTTTTTTTATTATCTAAAAAATCAATGCTTTTTATAACTTCATTAGGGGTTTTATTTATCCTAACATAATGCATAATCTCACCCGAATCGTTTATATAAGGTATTAAATTATCTCTATCAAAATAAGCATAATCTAACTTTGTAATTCTCGAAGCAGAATAATTAACACCAACAGTCATATAAGGCATAATTTCCGCTTTGGCGCCTGTTCTAAGATTCTTTAAAACATTTAAGTACGTTGTTTTCCCACACCCGCCTCTGCCTGCAAGGATTATCTTAAATTGAGGGTCATTAACTTTGATTGCATTTTTGTATTTTTGATAAAGCAACAAAACATGACCTAAAAAACTGGATTTTATCCCATATTGAAACATTGAAATGCATGCACTTCCAATCTGTGCACTTAAAGGGTTTGTTTCTTCATCAAGATTACCAATAGTTGTTTCAACAAGTTCTTTTATATCTTCATAAGATCTCTTGATTTCATCATTATTTTGTGTTCTCAATGGAATATCAAGCTTTGAAAAATATAAAGAATATGTTATGTTATCTTCAAGCTTATTTTTTATTAAAGGGAAAAAATCGTCAGTTAATGATTCGTCTATTGCAGTTCTTCCATAATCATCGTAATCAATTTTATCAAGAGGGCTTACAAATATAACTCCTTTTGCACCTTTAATTAGACCTTGCTGGATAAATCTGTATTTTTCTTGTCCTCCAAAATCAAAAACCGAAACTCTCATAATTGTATTATAAGATAGTTCATCAACTAATTGGACTATATTTTTAATGTCAGAAACAAAATAAGAGCATGTTTCGTTGTTTAATTCGAACCTTTCTTTTAAATAGTTTTCAAGGCCTTTATCTGACCTGTCCTTTAATTGCCCAAATCTAAATATCATTAGCATCATCATTTTAACTTAAAATTATATATAAACTTTTCTTTTGCTAAATCGAGATTTATTGTATTATAACTAAGTGTAATATCAAAAAGCTCATCTTTATAATATTTATCTTTAAATTTTTGATGTAGTTCCTCTTTTTCAGTAAAAAAAGATGCCAACTCGCTTATGTTGTACGCATTAAGTCTTCCTAAAGGCCCGTCTCTTAAAATGTGTTTTTTTCTTAATTTTTTAGAATATATCGACAAACCCGCAAATGCAGCAAAACATCCTGCAAGCAAGCCTTGAAAAAAAGCATCATGAAAATATTCATTAATCATATCTTCTAATTGCTCAAAACTAGGAAGCTTATCTGCAGCATTTTTAAGCGGTTTTGCAAGATAATTTCTTATATAATCTGCATCTTCTCTTAATTTTTCAGCTTCTTCATGATCTTTTATATCATCCCATCCAGCATCGTATTGGTCATCCCATTCATCATTCGCACTCCCATCATAATAAAAAGGGTTTTCTCCTTTTGAAGGATCGTTTCCTATATACTGATACTCATAGTAATAATCAGAATTAGGGTCTGTAACTAAATCGTATGCTTCGTCATCAGATATTGTTTTTCCTGTCATTACAAGATATCTTAGTTGAACTTCGTCAATAACTTTGCATGCATTCCCATTGGAATACGAGCTTTGCCACTCTGCTTCTGTAATTAAATTGTCTGCTAATTTTTCTTTTTCTTCTGCTTCTCTCATATAATCATAATACCCATAAGAAGGATTATAATAATCCAGCTCCTTAATAGGTGCATCAGCCTTGCCATCGCCATCAGTATCTGCTTTAATGTCATCAAATTCTCCAGGAAACTCATTCCCATCAGGGTCTGTTATTGGATTTCCATTTTCATCAACAGCGCCATGCAAATATGTTTGTTTTTCAAAATATTCTTCTTGAGCAACCTTTAATCCTGCATATGAATTCATAAACAAATAAGTCCATAATCCAGCTCCTGCAATTCCGATAGGACCACCAACTTTTGCAAGCGAAGACCCCGCACGCATAAGGATGGATCTTAAACCCTCTATGCTGTTTACGAATTTGTATCCTTTTGAAAATTTGTTTAAAGTATTCTTTTTAAAATAATTCCATTTAGCACTTTTGTATAATTTAAGAAGTACTTTTTTATTGATAACTTTGCAAGCACTGTGTGCATTTTTTAATTCAGGATCATTAAGTAATGCGTCTAATTTTTGTTTTTTAGTAAGGGTATCCTCACTAACTAATTTTTTAATTTTATCACTTATTAAATAAAAAGCGTCCCCAATCTCAGAAATATCTTGCTCTAACGCACTTTTTAAATAATGAAGCGCAGCCGTTTTACCATACAGATATAAATTAATTGACTTTGCAGGTTTTAATTTAAAATCTTTTTCTTTCCCAATTAATTTTAAGTTATTTTTTAA